>NZ_JBAPPI010000649.1:0-2948 GCF_049280035.1 Mycobacterium sp.
CGGCGATCGCGCTGACCGTTATCAGCGTCGTCGTCATCAAAATGGGTCTGCTGAAGTGGGCGTGGATTCCAGGGATTCCACTGTTGTGGGATCTTGCGGTCACGCTGACCGCGTCGTGGCAGAAGATTTTTTCTCCAGATCCCAACGTGGGCTACTGGACTCAGCATTCCCGATATGCCGCCGCAAAAGCGGCCGGTAAGACGGCGTTCGGTTCGGCGAAGACATCTGGTCAGCTCAACGACGTGATCAGGAACACGTTTGTCCAGGGCACGCTATCGGTGATGTTCGCCAGCGTGGTCGTGATTGTGATCGTAGTCGCAATCATGGTGGTGTACAGGACAATTCGCGGATACGGCAAACCGCTGACTGAAGATGATCCAGTGCCGTCAAGGCTGTTCGCGCCGTCAGGCATGATCTCTAGCGCGAGTGAACGCGAACTAGGGAGACAATGGGACGAGCTAAGTCTGACGCCGACGCGCCAGTCCGGTTCCGGCGTGTGTTCGACGGAGTCTCCTATTATTGGAGCACCTTGATGAGCACGGCGGCCGAATTCACAGCTGCCGCATAGCGTCACGCGATCGGGCGGCAACGGATCCGGCCGCTTGAGGAAGCACGCTCGTGCACCGCTCCTATGCCGTTGCGCCACAGCATTTTTGGCGAAATGTTTGGCTCAATCGCAGATGCCTATCAGAATGAACAGATGGAGAACAGGCGGGAACGGATAAGGTTGGACTGGTGACAGTATCAACTGATCGCAGGAGCCGGCTCTTCAAGGGTGACCCGCAAGCGGTAGCCACCCGGCTCCTCCGCCGGCCAAAACTGCCGCAGGCCATGCCGTCGGCACGCCCCGAATCCGTCGCCGACTTTGACCTCGACCCCCGCGAAACCCGGGAGCGTTGGCTGACGTTCGCGCGGCGCATGGCGATCACCACCTGGGCCCTTGTCGTGGCCTACCGGACCCTGACGGACGGGCTCGCATTTAATCGCGAATTGCTGCTGCTCTATATCGCCACCGGGCTCATCGCGGCCAGCATCGGTCGAGGGCACAAGGTATTCGCGGTCGTGCGCGACTGGCTGCCGTTCGCGCTTGTGCTGCTGGTGTATGACTTCAGCCGGGGAGCGGCAGCGCTGGTCGGAGCGCCTACGTTGTGGCATTTCCAGCCCCAGGCGGACCGGTGGTTGTTCTTCGGCACCGTCCCGACCGTGTGGTTGCAGGAGCGCATCAAGATGCCGCACCCGCCGTGGTGGGAAGTGATCATCAGCGGCATCTACATGTCGTTTTTCGTCCTGCCCTATGTGGTCGCCGGAGTGCTCTGGCTGTGCAGCCGAAGCGACTGGGCGGCGTATGTCAGACGGTTCGTCGCGTTGTCCTTCGCCGCGCTGGTTGTCTACATCGTGCTACCGGCAGCGCCGCCGTGGGCAGCGGCCCGCTGCACGTCGGCCGACGTCGCCGGTGGCCCGGCCAACCCGCACTGCATGTTCAGAAGCCCCGCACACGTCCCGCACGGCGGGCTGCTGGGCGCCATGCACAGAAGCCAGCCCGGTGCCCATCAGTTTGTAGAGCGGATCTCCACTCGTGGCTGGGGAACGCTGCACCTGCAATCGGCGGGAGCTCTGGTCAACTCCGGACAGGCCAGCGTGAATCTGGTAGCAGCGATTCCGTCGCTGCATGCCGCGGTGACGGCGATGACCTCGGTCTTTCTGTGGCGGCTGGTAAAGGCGAGGTGGCGTCCGGTGCTGGTGGCTTACCCGTTGGCAATGGCCTTCGTGCTGGTGTACTCCGCCGAGCACTTCGTAGTCGACATCTTGTTGGGCTGGGCGCTCGCAATGATCGTGGTGCTGTTAATCCGTCCTGTCGAGTCTTGGTGGTTCCGGCGCCGCGCGACGAAGTCAACCGCGGCTGGCTTGCTCCAGCCAGCGGGCGATCTTAGCCGCGGCCTGGCCGTAGAAAGTGCGGTAGACGCGGTCGGCGACGTAACCGATGTGCGGGGTCGCGACCACGTTGTCCAGCGAGCGCAGCGGGTGCCCGGTTGGCAGCGGCTCGGTGTCGAAGACGTCGAGGCCGGCCCCGGCGAGCCGGCCCGACCGCAAGGCGTCGACGAGGGCTGGCTCGTCGACGATCGGGCCGCGGGATGTGTTGATTAGCAACGCCGTAGGTTTCATCAGTCCCAATTCGGCGGCGCCGACCAGACCACGGCTGCGCTCGCTGAGCACCAGATGGATGGTCAAGACGTCGGCGCGGCTGAACAACTCGCCTTTGGACACGTAAGTCGCACCGGATTGTTCGGCGGCCTCCGGGGTCAGGTTCGTGCTCCACGCGATGATGTCCATCCCGAACGCCGTCCCGACTCGCGCCACCCGGCTGCCGATCCGCCCCAGGCCAAGCACGCCCAACACCGTCCCGCCGAGCTGACCACCGACCGATGTCTGCCAACCACCGCCGCGCACCGACAGTGATTCGTCGACGATCCGGCGGGCGGTAGCAAGGATCAGTGCCCAGGTCAGCTCCACCGTCGACTCCACGTAGCCGCCGGTGGTGCTGACATAGATGCCGCGTTCCTTGGCGGCTGCGACGTCGATGGATGCGTTGAACGGCCCGGTAGAGGCGATCATCTTCAACCGTGGCAGGCGTTCGATGACGGCACGCGGCAACGGTGTGCGCTCACGCATCACGCACACCACGTCGAACGCCGACAGCCGCTCCACGACGGCGTCCTGGTCGGCGAGGTGATCGGTGAAGACGGTGAGGTCGGCGCGCGCCGCCACCTCCGACCAGTCGGCCATGCTCAGCGCAACATTCTGGTAGTCGTCGAGGATCGCGACCCGCATCGTGCCAATGTCCCACACGCGGTTTGACCGGCCCCCGGGCCGGGTAAATACCCCCGACGCAAACCAGCGTGACCACAAGTCATATCAAGAGGAAGCAGAAGCGCATGGGCGCCCACGAC
>NZ_JBAPPI010000650.1:0-14884 GCF_049280035.1 Mycobacterium sp.
GCACAGATCTGGCTCGGCATCATCGACGACCAATTCGGACTCTGACTGCGCGGCAACCGAATTCGAGAGGACGAGTCATGGTGAGCGCTGATCGCGCCCGTTCCCGCACGTTCGTCGTCACAGGTGCGGCGTCTGGCATCGGGCTGGCCACCGCCGAGCGCCTGCTAGCCGAAGGCGGCAGCGTCGTCGGCGCCGATCTTGCCGCCCCACCCGACCTCGGCCCTGACTTCCGGTTCGTGACGGCCGATGTGACTGACGAAGCCGCGATCGCGGCGGTGCTGGCCGCCGTACCCGACCGGCTCGACGGTGTGGTCCATGCCGCAGGCGTTGCCGGCGGCGGCCCGGTCCATCTGCTGGACCGCGCCGAATGGGAACGGGTGATCACGATCAACCTCACCGGGACGTTCCTAGTCGCCAAGGCGGCCCTGGCCAAAATGATCGACCAACCGCGAGTCGACGGCGAGCGGGGCTCGATCGTGACGCTGGCAAGCATCGAGGGCCTGGAAGGCACGGCGGGCGGGAGCGCCTACAACGCCTCCAAGGGCGGCGTCGTGTTACTCACCAAGAACATTGCGCTCGACTACGGCCCGAGCGGTATCCGGGCAAACGCCATTTGCCCCGGCTTCATCGAAACGCCGATGACCGGCAGCGTTTTCGGCTTGCCGGGAATGGAGGGTCCGAAGGCCTCGATCACCGAGGAGCATGCGCTGCAACGGATGGGGCTGCCGGAAGAGATCGCCGCCACGGCGGCTTTCTTGGTATCTCCCGACGCGTCGTTCATCAGCGGTCAGGCTATAGCCGTCGACGGTGGCTACACGGCCGGCCGTGATCACGGTGTGGTTCAGCTTTTCGGGCTTCCCCGATGAGCTAGGTCGAATTCGACTCTCTCAGAACCGGAATGACGGAGCTGGGAAGTTGAAGTGCGGGAACACGGGCGTCCGCGGAAACATCGGCCCTGGCATGCTCGGGAATCGAGGGCCCGGCATCATGGGGAATCGGGGACCTTGCGGGAACCCAGGACCTTGCGGGAACCGGGGACCTTGCGGGAATCGGGGACCGTCCGGAAATCGAGGGCCTTGCGGGAACTGGGGGCCTTGCGGGAACTGGGGACCTTGCGGGAACTGGGGACCTTGCGGGAACCGAGGGCCTTCGGGAGCCGGGAAATTCATTGGCGGCTGGGACATCTGCCCACGCAACGGCGGGAATGGCGTGCGATTCGGTGGGCTCGGCGCTCGCAAGAGCGGCCTGGGAACTGCCAGATTCAGCCGAGGCTGATCAAACGGGACGCGGACAGGTGGCGCCGGAGTCCCCGCGTGCAGTGGCACCGGGATCGGCACCGGCACGGGTGCGGCAAGGATCGGTACGGGCACGGGTGCGATCGGCGCGGGAGCCGGCAGGTGTAGTGGCGGCGGCGCCGCATGAACCACCAGCGGGTGCGGCAGCGGAACCAGTGGCGCCGCCGGTGGTGCGGGCGCCACCACGGCCGGGGCGATGAGCGCTTGACCGGGAGTAGGCCGTAACGCGACCGCGGGCCGGATACCCAGTGCCAGCGCAATCTCCAGCGCCAACGCGGCGCTGACAACAACGACCGCCAACGCGCTACCGACCAGCAGCATCGGTCGACGCCGCAGGTTGGCCTCGAAGTCGTCCTGCGCGGCGGACTCGGCCATATTCACGACGCCGGTTTGCGCATCGGCGTCCTGGTCGGGGACCGCGCTGTAGGCGAGATCATCTTCGCGCAGCCGCGCGCCGGCGCAATGCACGGGCACCTCGAGGTAACCGGGCGAGACCGCGTACGGGTCCACTTCACCGGTGCCGGGATCTTGCGCGTATGCCAAAGCGGCGGTGGAGGATGCGAACAGCGGCGCGTTGGCCGATGCCAGCGCCGCTCCGCGGGCCAGCGCCATGTCCGGCTCCTCGGGTGCACTGACCGGAAGGTACGACGCCGCCTCCAGCGTCGGTTTGATCGGCGCGATATCTACGTCGCAGCCGACAATGAACAACCCTTCCGCGGGTGTCTTCGGCCCGTCGAGTCCAGCGATCATCGCGACCAATTCGGGAACCAGATAAGCGCTACGTAGCGGACGGCGAAGCACATCGGTGACCGAGCCGTCGGTCGAGTTGACGACAGCCAGCGTGGCGGTGTCCGGTTCAACAAACAGCATCGCAATGTGCTTGTAACCGATTGCCTGGCCTACGGTTTGGGCTAGCGCGGCGGCGGCCAAAAACGCCGACACCAGCATCACGTTCTCGACCTTGCGGGCGGCCAGCGCGGTCGCGAGCGCGGCGGCATCGCTGGGCTGGGTCCAGGTCACTCCGGTCGACGTCAACTGGTGGCCGCCGCGTCCGGCTCCTTCGCGAGTACCGAGGATGGCAGCGATTACCTGGTCGGGTGCGCTCAGCGTTGCCGGGTCGTTGGCATCGTTGGCACGGAAGCGATCCTCATCGACGGTGACACCGTCGGCGTTTTCTCCTTCGACCACCACCATGCGGATTGTTGCGGGAGCCATCGCTACCCCGAGGACAATGTCCAATAGGCCTCCAAGCTCTTCGCCAGCTACTCCGAATTACTTCGCCGCGGCGGCTCGTGACGTTACAACTTGCGCACGCCGCTAGGGCTCGCCGTCGTCTTCGTCGTCTCGGAGCAGTTTCTCCGGGTGATGGAAGGTGTTGGTTCTTGGCTGGCCGTGATCAAGGTGCGGTGGCGGAATCCACGCGGTGACACCGTCTTTGCCTATTCGGGTTTTCCAGCCCTGTTCCGCGAGCTTGTGGTGCGATCCGCAGGCGAGTGTCAGATGGTGAATGTTGGTTTCGCGGCTTTTTGCCCAGGGGATGACGTGGTGAACTTCGGTAAAGTAGGCAGACACGTCACAGCCTGGATGCGAGCACCCACGATCCTTGGCATGCAAGACAATCCGCTGTGCGGCTGAGGCGATGCGCTTACGGTGATACAGCGCCAGCGCTCGGCCCTCGTCGAAGATCGCCAAGTAATGATGAGCATGGCTGGCCAAGCGGATCACGTCGGGCATCGGCAGCAGCGAGCCGCCGCCGGTGAGCGCCTTGCCGCAACCCGTCTCCAACTCCTTCAAGGTTGTGGTGACGATGATGCTGGCCGGTAACCCATTGTGCTGGCCGAGCTTTCCGCTGCACAACACCGCGCGCAGCGCAGCGTTGAGCGCATCATGGTTGCGTTGACCTTCGCTGCGGGTGTCGGTTTGAATCGCGTCCTGGCTGGGTGTGCCGTCTACACACGGAGTGGCGTCGGCCGGGTTGCACATCCCCGGACCTGCCAGACGGGCCAGCACGGCCTCAAGGCTTGCGCGGGCCTCCGGTGTCAGGTAGCCCCCGATAGGGCTCATACCGTCGATGTCTTGCTTGCCCAAGATCAGGCTGCGCCGCCGCGCTCGGTCCTCGTCGGTGAAATGACCGTCTGGGTTGAGGCAGTCGGCCAGCTTGTCAGCTAGCTTGGCCAACTCGTCGGGACGAAACTTGGTGCCTTGGCGAGCTAGTTTGGCCTCAGCCTGTTGCTGCGTCGTGAGATCTACCCAACTCGGCAGCTGCTCGCAAAACCGACGGATCACATTCACGTGTCCAGCGCCGATCTCGCCAGCGCGCTGCTGGGCGGCGGTGGCTTCTAATCGCGGCGGCAGCGGTTCACCGGCGATCGACTGGCGCGGCCCCAAGTCCGCTGCCTCCCGGATGCGTCGACCGGCCTCGCCGCGGCTGATCCGCAGTCGATTGGCCAACGCATGACCCAGCTTGCCGCCCAGCTCTGCTTCGTCGGCTTGCTGCCCCAGCTGGTTGATCAAGGCATGTCCGGGTACCGGCAGCCGACGGATTTCACGCTCGAGCCGTTCCAACATGGCCAGACATTCGGGTGTGGTCAACACATCGAAGAAGTGGCCGAGCAGGCGCGACACCACCTCGTGCAGATCGTCGAACGTCTCGACGATCTCCTCCCGGCTACTCGAACGCATGTTCTAAAGCTATCTGAGATGTGCGACGGCGGCCATCCCATCAGCCGGTAGCTCTGGATAAAACCTCAACTGTGGATAGAACAATCGCCGTGGGGTAACCGTTAGTCCCTACGAACCGTTGACAGCGACTTACCGTTCGTGCAAACTTACCGAGTGCCTGCTTCGGTCGACGCCGTGTTGGATGCACTGGGGGATCGCACCCGGCGCACCATTCTGGAACGGCTCTCAGCCGGTCCGATTGCCGTCGGGGTATTGGCCGATCAGTTGCCGGTGTCCCGGCCCGCGGTATCCCAGCACCTACGGGTGCTGAAAGACGCTGAGCTCGTCGTCGAATCAGTGGCCGGCACCCGCCGGCTCTACCGCATCGATAGCTCGGGGTTACGCGTTGTGCGCGAGTATTTCGACCGCTTCTGGGAGACCGCGCTGGACAACTTCGCGATTCTCGCCGAAGCCGAAGCCCGCGACGACGCCCGCAAACGCGGCAGCAGGATCCGTCGCACCAAGAAGGGGTGATGTAGACCGATGGATACCGAATCCAATTCCGCTGTAGAGGTTTTTCGGTCGATGAGTGTGCCGCTGCCACAGGCCCGGGCGTTCGAGTTGTTTACCACACGGATGACCGAGTTCTGGCCGAAGGAACACTCGATTGGTGTATCCGAGCTGGCCGAGGTGGTGATCGAACCCCGAAGCGGCGGACGCTGGCTCGAACGCGGCGTAGACGGCGGCGAATGTCAGTGGGGTCGGGTGGCTGCCTGGGAGCCGCCGCAAAAAGTGGTGTTGCTCTGGCAGATTGGTGCTGACTGGCAATTCGATCCGGAGTTCGAGACCGAGATCGAGGTGACCTTCACAGAGGAGGGCCCGGACCGCTGCCGACTGGATCTTCGGCATCGCAACCTGCAGCGCTACGGTGACAACACCGACCAGATGCGAGCGATCTTCGACGACCCCGCGGGCTGGACCGGCACGCTGGCCGGATTCGTCGACCTCGCCGGCGCGCAAGCCAAACAGGGTCACTGAGGCTGTGATTGGGGATGCAGGACAAATCCACGATGCAGATGGCGTGCGAGGAACGCGAAGACTTCGCCGACTTTCTCGATGGACTGTCGCCGGAGCAGTGGGAGCAGCCGAGCTTGTGCGAGCTATGGCGAGTGCGCGATGTCGTCGCCCACGTGATCAGCTATGAGGAGCTCAGCCGTTGGCAGCTGGTGTGCCGCTTCGCCAAAGGTGGGCTCGTGCCCCCGCGCGTCAACGCAATCGGTGTTACCGAGTACGTCGGACGCTCACCCCGGCAGCTCAGCGAGCTGATGCGAACGTGCATCCCGCCACGCGGACTGACGTCGGCGTTCGGCGGAATGATCGCCTTGGTAGACGGCATGATCCACCAGCAAGATGTCCGGCGACCCCTCGGTATTGGGCGGGTCATCCCGCCGCATCGCTTGCAGCGGGTTCTCGACATCGCGTTGCGCTCACCGGCGACACGCGGTGCCCGGAAAGCCCGGGGCGTGCGCCTGATTGCCACCGACTTGGACTGGGTTTACGGCGATGGACTCGAGGTGGCCGGTCCGGGAGAAGCCATCTTGATGGCCATGGCCGGACGGCCCGACGCGCTAAATCAGCTGAGCGGGCCCGGGAAAGCAGTTCTGGCCCAACGCATCTAAGCGGGGCAGAAGCTTACCAGTCGGCCGGGTCGAACACCGACAGCGCGGCCTCGACGTTCTCATCGACCGGCAGCAGCTCGCTGAGGCCGCAAGCGGCGACCATCCGGGAGACAACCGGCTGATTGCTGACAAGTCGCAGCTGGACGCCACGCTGGCGGCAGTGCTCGGCCTCCTCGGCCAGCGCGGCGTAGGCGCAGCACCCCATGAAGTCCAGGCCGCCGGTGTCCACTACCAGCGGTCCCGGTGGGCCTGCGGCGGCGGCGGCCTCACTCAGGAGGCGGCGCCAGGTGCCTTCGTTGGAGGCGTCCAGTTCGCCCCCGGCGCTGACGATCACAGCCAAGCCGATGCGCTCGGTGGTCATCCGTAGCGTGCTCCTGGCCTGTGCCAGCTCGGAGATCAGACGACTGCTCAGCATGAGGTGATTGCAGGATGGTTCTGCGATGACAAAAGTGCCCATGTGGTGCTCCTAATCGGCGGACGCTTGGCGTCGCGATTTGGGATGCCCGCCCTGCAATGCTGAAGACCGACGTCGATTAGTAGATCTCAGATTTATAACAGAAACGCGATAGGTTTGTCCATAGAACGGTGCCTAAGAATATGCTGAGGCCCGTTCGGGCCGCGATCGCTGCGCGGGCTGTTCGGCGAATAGCGGGTCCGGCTGCTGCGCGGTTCGTCCCGGTGTCGTCGCCAGTCGCGGCCGCACCGCATCCTTAGCTGAAATAGATTGATATAGCAGGCTTTTAGCGCACGGTCGGTACCGCCCGACAAGGATGATGCACCGGTAATCGGTGCGCTCATACCGCACCTTTGGCAAAGGGTCAAATACGCAAGCGCGAGAATTTCTCAGCCGATTTTGACCGGTTACAAAAAACAAAGGAATATTTAACAAGATACGTGCAAACGGCGCCGACGAGCCGAGGAAATAACGTCGATATTCAGGCGCTCGGGTGGCCGGATTCGCTAGAGTGCTCGGCCCCGAGTTCGGCGATCGCGCGGGATGCACGCTCGCGCAGCAAGACTGCTGCGATCACCCCACACACGACAGCGACGACCAATGCAACCCAGGAGAAGCGGGTCAGCCATCGTTCGGCGGCCACGCCCGCGTAGTAGACCAGAGCGGTGGTGCCGCCCGCCCAACAGATCCCGCCCGAAACGTTGGCGACCAAAAACCTTGCGTAGCGCATCTTCAGCGCACCGGCCAGTGGCCCGGCGAGGATCCGCAGCAAGGCGATGAAACGGCCTAAGAACACCGCGCGCGCGCCCCAGCGGTCAAACAGCCGCTCGGCAAACAGCACATGTCCGGGGCCGAAGTGGTTGGGGAAGCGCCGACCTAATCGGTCGAACAGCGGCAGGCCGAGCCGGCGGCCGATGGCGTAGCCGGTCGAGTCGCCGATCACTGCGCCGAGCACCGCGGCAGTACCGACGCCGATCGGGTTGACCGCCAGCTCATGCCGCGACGACAACAGTGCGGCGCTGACGAGAACGATCTCGCCCGGCAGCGGGACACCCAGGCTTTCGATCCCGACCACTCCGCCGACCACCAGGTAAACCGTGAGCGGGGGGATCGACTGCAACAGGGCATCCACTGTCATGGGTTAAGAATGCCCGACCCGTCCGCAAGGTGCTGTGGTAACTCGCTCCTACCCGCGGATCAAGCCGACGTCAGGCGGCGCGGGACATGATCTGCTCGCGGCGTTTCGGCGCCCATTCCGTCATGTTGACTCTGCCTTCTGTGTCGCACGCCACCAGCAGCAGAGCCGCGTCCGGAATAGCGATGAGCCCGTAGTCGCAGGTCTCCTGTTGGCCGGTCATGACCCAGGCCAGCACGCCGTCCGCCGGTACCGAGAACTCGCGGAGTTGCATGGCGCCCGACTCGCCTGCGGTCGCCACACCGATTGCGTCGGCGTTGCATTTGGAAACGGCGGCAAAGCCATTCCACACCACGTCGTGATCATTCAGGTGTTTGCTGTACACGTCGGCCGATTCGGCGTAGATCGCTGAGGTGCCGAATGTGTAGGCCGACTCGGCATGGTCGGATGATCCGGCGGGCCGCAGCGGAGAGTCCTTGAACAACACCGCGGCCGCACACTCCGGTGGACGCACACTGGTGAAAAACGTGTCGCCAACTTCGGCCGGTATCGCCGGACCGAGCGGCGTCTGCTCACCCTCGCGCAGCAACAGATCTCGCGCCGAAACCGGCGGGCGGGTGGGCTTTGTCGCCGAACCGGACGGTTGTGGCGGATGGCCGCCCGCTGCGACCGGCTGTCCGGTCACCGAGGTGGTGCAGGCGGCCAGTATCGCCGCGATGCCGAGCAGTGCCGCAGCCGCCCGGCCGTTGCGCCGCCGGATCATGACTTGGTAAGACCTCCTGGTCGTACCGTATCGCAGGTACGGTTTCTGTCATGCAGAAAAAGGCGCCCCGGGCGGTCGGCGCGTCGGCTACCGATTCACTTGCCCCGCAGTACCCGATCGAGTCGGTCGACAAGGCGTTGAAGCTGCTGCTGCTGTTGGGGGAGCAGCCCGAGATCCGGTTGAGCGAGGCCACCCGGTATCTGGGTGTGGCGTCGTCGACCGCGCACCGGTTGCTGGCGATGCTGGCTTACCGCGGTTTCGTCCGCCAGGACCCCGCGTCGAAAGCGTATCTGCCGGGTCCGGCCTTGACCGGTGTGGCGTTTGCGATCTTCGGCCGCATCGACATAGCCGGAACCGTCACGCCGATCATGCGCGGCCTGTCCGAACGCCTGCGCGAGACGGTGCATGTCGGGATGCTCGACGGCGGCGCAGTGCGTTTCGTTGCAGCAGTGGAGGGCCCCACCGCGGTGCGGGTGGCGTCCCGGCTGGGCCGCACCATGCCGGCACATTGCACGTCGACGGGCAAGGCCATGCTGGCCCAGTTACCGCAAGCAGAATTACATCAGCTGCTGCCCGACGAGAACTTGGAGACCATCACCGACCGGTCGATCGGCAGCCGCGCCAAATTGGAAGCCGAGCTTTCCCGGATACGTGAACAGGGCTACGCCGTCAACCGCGAGGAGAGCGAAGAAGGCGTCGCGTCGGTGGCGGTTCCGATCCCGACCCAGGCGCCGGGGCTGCGGTTGGCGCTGAACGCCGCGGCTCCGCAGCACCGGCTCAGCCGCTCGCAGTACGGGACGGTCGCAGCCGCACTTACCGAGGCGGCCAAGGAGATTGGCGATCAGCTGGGTTGATCAAACCGCGCGACTTCACTGCGCCACGCTGCGTCGGTGGTGAAAGCGGGCCCTAAATCGGGGAGCTCCTGCCAGTCCGCGTCGTCGATATCCCGCAGCGTCCCGCCGGCCGCGCGAATCTGCAGCGACATCCGGGCCAGCGCATCGAGGCTGATCGCTTGCAGCACAGTCTGCTGGACGGTGGGGGCTGCGCTGGTGATGCCGTGACCACGGCAGATCACCACCGGTGCGCTGCCCATCGCCGCCGCCATTTCCTTACCCAGCCTGGTGTTTCGGATCAGCACCGCGCGTTCATAGACCGGCACGCCGCCGCGAGCGAGCCATCCCCCGGGAATGTCATAGGCCCCGTAGATCGGCCGGATCGTGATGCCGGCGAGATCGGCGGCGACGACGGCGGGCGGGTGCAAATGCGCCACCGCCCGATGCTGTGGGTCGGCCAGCATGGTTTCGATGTGGATCGGAAGTTCGTTGGGAACCCGATACCCGTCCAATTCTCCGGGGGCGCCTGCGCTGCCGTCGAATTCGATGAGCCGGACATCGGTGGGCCGAGTGAACGCCACGCCGGTGTCGGTGTCGCTGCGGCATCGGACCAGCAGCCGTTCGTCGTCCACCCGCAGACTCAGATGGCCCAGGATGCCGTCGACCAATCCACGCCCCGCGGCGACCCGACAGGCCTGCGCGACCAGCGCGCGTTGCTCATCGAGCATTGCGCCGCTCCTCCCCTTCGCTTCGCTCTGCATCGTCGCCGGCGCGGAGCGTCACGATTGCACTCCAAGCCCGAATCCGCCGTCGGGATGGACGGTTTCGCCGGTGATCCCGCGGGAGCGGTCGGAGGCCAAGAACACGAAACTCCAGGCGTGATCTTCGGGGGTGAGGGCAACGTTCAGCGGCGTGCGCGCCTCCAGATCGCGGGCGCGGTTGGGGGTGTCATCGAGGCGGGTGCTGTGCTGTGCCAGCGCGCTCAGGCCGCGCAGATCGGTGTTCAGCGTGCCCCCAGGCGCCACACCGTTGACCCGGATCTGCGGGGCCAGCTCGTGGGCCAGCGTGCTGACCAGTCCGCGCACTGCGAACTTCGACGACACGTACAGCACCCCGCCACGTCCGGGATAAAACGACGATGCCGATTCAGCCAGCACAATCGAGGATCCGGTCTCAGCCTGCAGCGCCGGAACGGCTGCTTTGACTGATTGCAGATGGCTCAGCACGTTGGTCCGAAACATCTCGTCGAACGCTGACGGAAGGTCCTCGGCGTCGATGTCACCGATTCCCTTGTAGAAGTCGAAGATTCCGACGCAGTTCACCAGCGTGTCGAGTCCGTCGAAGGCTTCCACCGCGGTGGCGACGGCCAGCTCGTTGGCTGCGCGAGTGGTCGCATCGCCTTCGATGACCGGCACCTTCTTGAATTTGCTCCGCAGCGCGTCGCATTTGTCTGGATCCCGCTCGAGCACAGCAACTTTCGCATCTTCATCACGGAAGGCATCGACGACGGCCCTGCCGATGCCGGAGCCGCCGCCGACGACAAGGGCCCGCTTGCCGTCCAGCCACCCGCTCACGGCTCGACGCCGTCGTCGGGCAGCAGCGCGGCGCCGGCGTTACCGACCATCGCGGCCAGCGTGCGGGCGTTCTGCCGGGTCAGCGCCTCGACCTCGAGCGCGTCCAGGCTGATCCATCGACCGGATTTGGGCGCGCAGATCAGCAGTCGCGATCCGTTGCGGGTATCGACGCGGCGCACCACGACTTCGGTGAATTCGTTTGCCACCGTGAGCGGTTCGCCCACCGCGCCGTCGAGCAAGTCCATCAGGCCATCGTTCACAGGAATACCGCCAGGTTCTGCATCCTTAACACCGACTCGTCGACGAGGATGGTGCGGCGGGCGAGTTTGAGTTGATCACCGCACCGCCGCAACACGTCCTGGCGGCCGCAGGACACCAGTGCGGCCTCGTTGACGTCGCCACGGCTGCGGAACAGCAGTTCCGCGGATTCGGCCACGAGGTGTCCGTCATCCGCACAGGCGAACGTGCGCACGTTGGTGATGTAGTGGCGCATCCGCGAAGGCGGATCCTCGGTCCAGGCATGCTCGGTGGCGAATCGGGCAACCCGCCGGCTCAGCGAGTACTTGTCTTCGTCGAAATGCGCCATCCCCGGCGAGGTGTCGAACCCCGCGCCCAAAGCGGTGGTGACCCGCACCGGCATCAGGTAACGAATGTCGTCGGTGAGGGTGTCCAACCAGGCCTCGTACTGCTGGGCGTCGAGCAGATAGGCTTCGTCGACCAAGAACTGATGGGCCTGCAGGTGTCGATTGTCGTTGAACGGCAGCGGCTTTCCTGTGGGCGTTAACAGCTCTGTAGTGGTCATATCGTCGCCGCCGTCCCGAGGGCGGTGATGGCGGTGGACACCGGCGGCATCTCCAAATGGTCTGCCCACAACCGAAGTAGCGCGCGCTGATTGTGTTCGTTGTAGCCGACCTGGGCGTGCCCGGGCCCGTGAAACGATCCGGAAGGCAGCGGGTCGACGACCGGGCGGTCGTCGGAAAGCAAACCCATCCGGCTATTGAGCAGCAGCCGTCGTGCCATTGCGCCGCCGGCGGTGTTGGTCAACGACACCCAGTTCTCCACATCGTCCTGTTCGAACATCCCCGTCGATCCGAAGCACATCAGATAGGCCTTGTAGGAGTTCTTTTTGTACTCCGGCGGGGCAGCGGAGTCCACTGCGAACCACGAGCACACCTCGGTTTCGTTCTCGCTGATCGGCTGCCACAGCCGAATCGAGATGAACGGCAAGACATCGTCGTCGTCGGCGCTGTCAAGCACCTTGGGCCAGTTGTGCACGAAACTGAGGTTCGGGAAACACGATGCGGCCGAGATCATGAACCCGTCCTCGCCGACCAGTTGCTGTTGCTGCTGCGTCCAGACGTGTTTGATCCGGTCGATCATCTCCTCGGGGTAACCGACGTAACGCATGCGTTGTTCGAAGTTGCCCGGCGGAAGCTTGTAGGTGGTTCCACCGCCACACTGCGCCCAGTAGGTGGCCCCGTCCTTGCGTTTCTGCGCCTTCGGTTCCCGGAAAAGGCCGATCTCGACGATTGACGCATGCGTTTGCGGAGTGTGGTACATGTCCCCGGCGAAGTTCTCGGCGCCGATCTTCCAGTTGGCCTTGATTCGCCAGCGCTGTGGACCGCGGACCTCCAGTCCGCCGCGGCTCTGTTTGGTGTAGAAGTCCAGATAGAACCGGAAGTCGCCGAGGAAGTCCTCCAGCGGTTGCGCGCACGGGTCCATGTTGATGAAAAGCAGGCCGTTGTAGCTCGCGAGGTTCGGTGCCGGAAGTAGGGTTTGGCTACTCTTTTTGAACCCGTCGTCGCCCCCGTAAGCCTCCCGATGGAATGGCAGACCGGTTAGCCGACCGTCGTTGCGGTAGGTCCAGCCGTGGTAGGGGCACCGGAAGTTGGAGGCGTTGCCCATCTCCGCGCGGCAAACCTGCATGCCACGGTGCAGGCACATATTAAACAAAGCTCGTACATGTCCATTCCCATCGCGGGTGATGATGAAGGAGTCGTCGAGCACTCGGCGTACCACGTAGTCGCCGTCTTGCGGGATTTCGGATTCGTGTGCGACGAACAGCCAGGCCCGGCTGAAAAGACGCTCTTTTTCCCGCTCGAACAGCTCTCGGTCGTTGTAGATGTGCGCAGGGATCATTCCGCGCCGAACGTTACCGAGGACGTTATCGAGGGAACTGCGGTGATCGGCCATACGACCTCCAAGCTCGCCCGCGGGTTATCTGTATTACAGAGGATAGCTCTGCTGAATAGAGAATGCCGGAGGCCGACGGCGTGGTCAACACCCAGGGCAGAAAGTCGATGCGGCGGGCTCTGTAGAACCCGCTAGCCCGGGCGCCGCGACAATCGAAACCCGTTCAGCGGCGTCCGATTCCGGCCATCATCAGCGGTGTCTGCACTCGCCTGTCCTCGGCAAATCGGGCGGCCGCCCAATCGGCGTCTTCGCGCGAGAGCAGGCCGGCACCCACCACGGCGTCGCGCAGGCTCTCAAACGACAGCCTGAAGAAGTCGAAGCCGGGGGAGCGGGAGTCGATGATCAGGGTGCGGCCCTCGCCGCGGACGTCGGTCAGCCCGGCGGCGGCCATCTCGGCAACAACGCGGCGGCCGTACCGGGGCTCGAATCCGGCCTGCTGCATGAACGTGATGATGGCCTCGGCCACGCGGTCGAACCGCGGATCGTCGTCCTCGAAGCCCAACCCGGTCCAGTCGTAGTCCTCGATGACCATCCACCCGCCGGGGCGCAGCGTGGCCGCCAGGCGGTCCAGAATTTGTCGGCGCTCAGTCAGGTGCTCGAGCACTAACCGGGCGTGCACCAAGTCGAACTCGCGTTGCGGTAGCTCGTCGGTCCGGATGTCTACCTGCCGGACCTCGACCGCGTCGCCGGCGAGTGGCTCGACGAAACGGGTGTCGATATCGATCGCGAGCACCGTGGCGCCGCGACCGGCCATCCAATCCACCAGCGAGCCGCCGCCGGCACCGACTTCCAGGCACCGCCAGCCTGCACCGATGCCGAGGCCGTCGAGAAGCTGTCGGCTTCCCGGATCCCACAGGCTCTCGATGCCCGCCAGGCGCGCCCGCTCCTGCAAGAACCCCTGGTCGTAGATGTAGTCACGCGGCATGGCACCACACTATGGCGCATCCGCAGTGGAAATCCCGCGAAGGCGGTTGAGGGTAGCCGATTTTCGCGTAGCGTCAGGTTTGATGAAGGCTGCAGCAGAGCCGGCCCGCGCCGTTTCGCAACACGCGATCAGCGCGCAGATCGCCCGCATCGCGGCCGACTACCAGGGAAAAGATGAGCCGCAGCCGTTACTGGACTACCCGCCATATCGCAGCAGCAGGCTGCGCCACCCGAAGTCTGCGTTCGTCTGCATCGACCCGGACGAGGTCGAATGCTGGGCGCCGTGCTTCGGGCGCCCGGATGTCGACCCCCTGGACGCCGACCTCACCGCCGGCCACCCTGGGGAGCCCATCGGGGAGCGCATCATCGTGACCGGCCGGCTGCTCGACGCGACGGGTAAGCCGGTGGCGGACCAACTCGTGGAGATCTGGCAAGCCAACGCTGCCGGCCGTTACACCCACCAACTCGACCAGCACCCGGCGCCGATTGATCCGAACTTCACCGGGGTGGGCCGTTGCCTGACCGGGCCGGACGGAACGTATCGCTTCCTTACCATCAAGCCGGGTCCCTACCCATGGCGGAACCACCAAAATGCCTGGCGGCCAGCGCACATTCACTTCTCGGTGTTCGGAACTGCTTTCACCCAGCGTCTGGTCACCCAGATGTATTTCCCCGGCGATCCGTTGTTTGGTTTGGACCCGATATACCAGTCCATCGTGGATCCCGTTGCCCGCCAACGGTTGATCGCGACCTATGACCATGATCTGACTAAACCCGAGTTTGCGACCGGCTACCGGTGGGACATCGTGGTCGCCGGCGGTCGACGAACCTGGACCGAGCCAAACGGTGCTCATGGCTGAATTAGCTTGCACCCCAGGGCAAACAGTCGGGCCATTTTTTCATTGCGCCTTGCCGTACGTCGACGACAACCAGCTGGTCGGCGATGCGCAATCCGGTGCCATCCGGTTGCACGGGACGGTTTACGACGGTGCCGGTGATGCCGTGCCCGACGCCCTGGTCGAGTTGTGGCAGCGCGGAGCCGATGGCCGCATCATCCGACAGGAGGGCTCGCGGCGGCGCGGGGGAGAGACGTTTACCGGCTGGGGCCGATGCGCAACCGACGCCGCTGGTCACTACAGCTTCACTACGTTGGCACCCGGCGCGCCGGCCGGACGACCGGCGTTCTTCGCGATCACCGTCTTTGCCCGTGGACTGCTGAACCGGGTTTTCACCCGCGCCTACCTGCCGGATGTCGACCTGGACGCTGATCGGCTGTTGAACGCTCTGGACGGCACCCGACGACAAACCCTGATCTGCGCGGCCGAAAAGAGCGGATACCGCTTCGATATTCACCTTCAGGGCCGTTGCGAGAC
>NZ_JBAPPI010000651.1:0-9880 GCF_049280035.1 Mycobacterium sp.
AGTCAGGACAGGACACCTCATGAGCAGCATCAGCATCATCGGTACTGGGAACATGGCCCGCGCCATCGGCGCGCTGGCGGTAGCGGGCGGCAACACGGTCGAGGTCATCGGCCGCGATCAGCCTAAGGCCGCTGACCTGGCCAAGGCTCTCGGCGGCAGCGCCACGACGGGAAAGTTCGGCGCCGTCCCGGCCGGGGACATCGTCATCGTGGCCCTGTTGTACGCCAATGTCGTTCCGGTCGTCGCCCAGTACGGAGACGCCCTCGCGGGCAAGGTCATCGTCGACATCAGCAACCCCTTCAATTCCGCGGCAGACGGGCTAGCCATCCCCGATGGCACCTCGGTCGCGCAGGAAGTTGCCAAGGCCGCCCCGGCCAGCGCCAGCGTCGTGAAGGCATTCAACACCATCTTCGGTGTTGTCCTGGCCCAGGGCCGGAAGCTCGACGTCTTCATCGCCGGCGACGACGCGCGCGCCAAGGCGGGCGTGGCGGAGTTCGTCGAGAGCCTCGGGCTGCGCCCGCTCGACGTCGGCGGCTTGAACATGGCGCACTGGCTGGAAGGAACGGGCCTGGTCATGATGGGTCTCGCCAGCCACGGGGTGGGGAACTACGACTTCGCCCTCGGCGCCACCGTTCCCGGCTGAGCTGCACCGCCGCAGGTCCACGCAGTGAACGAACAGGGGCGCCGTGCGCCCAAATAATGGTTGATGGATCATCGAAATGATAGGAGAGGACTCTCGCGATGAAGCTTGGTTTCGCACTTCCCATAGTCGGGCCCGCTATCAGCAGCGCCGCTGGTCTGAGCGCGTTCTGCCGCGGACTCGAGGACCTTGGCTACGACACGCTGTGGGTCGGCGATCGCCTGGTCACGCCGGTTGACATGCATAGCACCTATCCGGGCAAAGAGCAGCCGTACCCGCCGCAGATGACCCGTTACCTCGATCCGGTGCTGCTGTGGACGGTCGCCGCGACGGCGACCAGCCGGGTGCGGCTGAACGCCAGCACGCTCAGCACGTTCTACTACGAACCGCCGCACCTGGCCCGCTTGCTCACCACGCTCGACGTGCTCAGCGACGGCCGCCTTGACGTTGGCGTGGGAATCGGGTGGATGAAGGACGAGCACGACATCGCCCGCGGCGCGGACTGGCACCGACGCGGGCAGATGCTCGACGACCTGCTGGCGTTCCTGCACGAGTGGTGGACGACTACCCCGGTGTCCTGGGAGAGCGAGTTCTTCTCGCTGCCGCCGGTCCATGCCGACCTGCGCCCGGTCCAGGCCGGCGGTCCGCCCATCTGGATCGGCGGCGCCAGTGAGGCCGCGATGCGCCGGGTCGGCCGCAGCGGCACCGGCTGGCTCGGGGTCGAGGGGCTGCAGGACGAGGTCACCGACCACTTGTGGTCGATTGCGCGCCGTGCGGCGCAGGACGCCGGCCGCGATCCTGACGCGCTGAAGACGGCGATGCGGATCAACCTCGAACCGGGCACGTCCGTTGACTCGGTTGCCGGCAGGCTCGAGCGCCTCGCCGGGTCCGGTGCTGATGAGGCGATCGTGGATGCCTTCGCAATGTTCCCCAGCCTTGACCAGATGCTTGACTTCGCCAGCCAGGTAATCGCTCGATGGAGTGATCGTGGGAAAGCTTGACGGCAAGGTGGCGGTGATCACGGGTGGATCAAGCGGTATGGCGCTTGCCGGTGCCAAGTTGTTCGTTGAAGAAGGAGCTCATGTTTTCATCTCGGGTCGGCGGCAGGAAGCTCTGGATGAAGCCGTCAAGCTGATCGGCCGGAACGTGACCGGCGTGCAGGCTGATTCGGCCAACCTGGACGAGCTGGACCGTTTGTTCGACGCGGTCAGGCGGGAAAAGGGCGCCGTCGACGTGTTGTGGACAAGTGCCGGGACGGGCGAGGAGCGCAAGCTCGGCGAGATCACGGAGCAGCACTTCGATGCCACTTTCGGGCTGAACGCGCGCGGCACGCTGTTCACGGTGCAGAAGGCATTGCCACTGTTCAACGACGGTGGCTCGATCTTCATGACGGGGTCAATCGCTTCGGTCAAGGGCTTTCCTTTCTGGAGTGTGTACGCGGCGAGCAAGGCTGTTCTGCATGCCTACGCCCGCGGGTGGTTGTCCGAGTTGAAGGACAGGAGGATCCGGGTCAACGTGCTGACCCCGGGCCAGGTCGCCACGCCGATACAGCAGCAGTTGTTCGACGAGGAGACGAAGGCGCAGTTTGAGGCATTGATCCCACGGGGAAAGATGGGCAGCCCTGAGGAGATTGCGACGGCCGCGTTGTTCCTCGCCTCGGACGACTCAAGCTATGTCAATGGTATGGAGTTGATTGTCGACGGCGGCACCACGGCAGTCTGACTAGGCACCACGCTTGAGCGGAGGAATGGATAAGTCGCTGTCCGGAATTGCGGTCTGTTTTCGCAGCTAGAATCCTAAGGGCTCCGGTCTAGGGGCAAATATGTTTGACCGATCGGGCTCACAGCTCGGGTCGACGCGCTGCTGCCTATCCCGGTTTGGGGACGCTTCTTCAATGACCTGCGCATTGTCCGCGGTGGTGTCACACTCAACCATGGTTGTGAATCCGTTTCGTGCCGTTCTCGCCGCCGCGGCAGCCGTAATGCTGGCGGGAGCGACCGCTCACGCCGACGGCCCGGACGACCAGTTTTTGGCCTTGCTCTCGAAACACGAGATTGTCGGCGCTCCGGATCAGATGATCGCCATCGCGCATGAACGGTGCGACGACGGTAATCTCCCTCGCTCCGGTGGGTTCAATTTCCGCTTCGGCGCGCAGCCAGGCCCCTACATGTTCGCCATCGGGGACATCTACAACGAACTGGAATCGCAGGGTATGACCAGTGGGCAGGCGGCGCAGTTCATCAGGGACGCCATCACCGTGTACTGCCCGGACCAAAAGGGCAGGTGATCCACCCCTTTAGTGTGCCGCTGGCGGCGGAATTTAGGGTGTTTGCGCTGCTAGAAGCCTATTTTGGTTGTATGAGCCGCTCAACATACTTGGCGATGACGTCGACTTCGAGGTTCACCGATGTCCCGGGCGCGGCCTGGCCCAGCGTGGTCAGCTCCCGGGTGGTGGGGATCAGCGATACCTCAAACCAGTCTTGGGGGTCACTGCCGAGCCCGGAGACGGTCAGCGAAATTCCGTCGACGGTGATAGAGCCCTTTTCGACCACATAGCGCGCCAGTTCAACGGGCAGCCCGATCCGGACCACCTCCCAGTGCTCGGCGGGGGTGCGGGCCTGAATCTGGCCGGTGCCGTCCACGTGTCCCTGCACGATGTGCCCGCCAAGCCGACTGTTCAAGGCCGCGGCGCGCTCGAGGTTGACCGGGCTGCCGGCGGCCAGCCGGCCCAAGCTCGAGCGCTTCAACGTCTCGCCCATCACGTCGGCGGTGAACTGGCCCTCCGGCAGCACCTCGACCACCGTCAGGCACACGCCGTTGACGGCGATCGAGTCGCCGTGACCGGCATCGGCGGTAACGACCGGACCACGGATGGTGAACCGCGCGGAATCGCCCAGGTCGTCTTTGCCGACTATCTGACCCAATTCCTCGACGATTCCGGTGAACACCGCCTCAGGTTAATAAGTCTGGCAGTCTGCGCGCTACGTGGCCGTCACCGCTGTTACCTCGGGCTTCGGCGTGGGCTGAATGGCACCCTCTACGATGCACGTATGCCGACGCGTCGCCCATTCCTCGCCGTCCTTGCCGCCCTCAGTATCGCCGCCACTCTGGTCGGCGGCTGCTCGTCATCCAAGCAATCCACCGCGCCGCTCCCCGACGCGGCCACGCTGCTCGCCAAGTCCAACTTGACCACCAGAAACGTCAAGAGCGTTCATCTGGTGCTGTCGGTGGCCGGCACGATCAAAGGACTGCCGGTCAAGACGCTGACCGGCGACCTGACCACGTCACCTGACACCGCGGCCAAGGGCGAGGCCAACCTCACGGTGTTGGGCTCGAGCGTCGATGCTCAATTCGTGGTCGACGACGGAACCCTCTACGCGGCGCTGACCCCAGGCCATTGGGAAAGCTTCGGTGCGGCGTCCGCTATCTATGACCCATCCGAGATCCTCAACCCGAACACCGGTCTGGCCAACGTGTTGACCAACATCAGCAACCCCAAGTCCGATTCACGGGAAACCATCAACGGGCAAAGCACGGTCAAGATCACCGGAACGGCCTCAGTCGACGGGGTGAACGGGCTTGCGCCGCAACTGAAAGCGACTCAGCCGCTGCCGGCGACAATGTGGATCCAGGAAACCGGCGATCACCAGTTGGTGCAGGCCAAGCTGGACCAAAGCGCGGGCAACTCGGTCCAGATGACGCTGTCGAACTGGAACGCGCCCGTGCAGGTCACCAAGCCGCCGGTAGCCGGATGACGGCACCACACACCGGCCGCGGAGTCGCGATCGGGGCGGGCAGCCTCGCCGTACTGCTCGGTGCCCTCGACACCTATGTCGTGGTCACCATCATGCGCGACATCATCAACACCGTCGGCATACCGATCAATCAACTGCAACGAATCACGCCGATCGTCACCTGGTACCTGCTGGGCTACATCGCCGCGATGCCGCTGCTGGGCCGCGCCTCGGACCGATTCGGCCGCAAACTGCTGCTGCAGGCCAGCCTGGCCGCGTTCATCGTCGGCTCGGTGATTACCGCGCTATCCACCGATCTGCATGTGCTGGTGATCGGCCGCACCATTCAAGGCGTGGCCAGCGGTGCACTGCTGCCAGTGACGCTCGCCCTCGGTGCGGATCTGTGGAGCCAGCGCAACCGCGCCGGGATACTCGGCGGCATCGGTGCCGCGCAGGAGCTGGGCAGCGTGCTCGGCCCGCTCTACGGAATCTTCATCGTGTGGCTGACGAGTCGTTGGCAGGACGTTTTCTGGATCAACGTGCCGCTGGCGCTGGCCGCGATGGTGATGATCCAATTCAGCCTCCCCTCACGGGACCGCAGCGCCGACCCGGAAAAGATCGACTTGGTCGGTGGACTGCTGCTGGCAATCACGTTGGGGCTTGCGGTGATCGGGCTGTATAACCCGTCCCCTAACGGTCAGGAGGTGCTGCCCAGCTATGGAAAGCCACTGCTGATCGCGGCGGTGGCTGTCGCGGTGATCTTCGCGGTGTGGGAGCGGTTTGCGCGTACCAAGCTGATCGAGCCCACCGGGGTGCACTTCGGACCGTTCCTGTCCGCGCTCGGCGCGTCGCTGTGTGCCGGTGCTGCGCTGATGGTGACACTGGTCGATGTCGAGCTGTTCGCCCAGGGCGTGCTCGGTAAGCAGCAGGACCAAGCCGCCATCCTGCTGCTGCGTTTCCTGATCGCGCTGCCGATCGGCGCGCTGCTGGGCGGCTGGATCGCGACCAAGGTCGGCGACCGGGCCATGGCGTTCGTCGGGCTGTCGATCGCGGCCGGTGGCTACTGGCTGATCTCGAAGTGGTCGATCGACCTATTGGACCAGCGGCACAACATCTTTGGCCTGTTGTCACTGCCCGCATTGGACACCGACCTCGCGATCGCGGGCTTGGGGCTGGGTCTGGTGATCGGGCCGCTGACCTCGGCCAGCTTGCGGGTGGTGCCGTCGGCGCAGCACGGCATCGCCTCGGCGGCGGTGGTGGTGGCCCGGATGACGGGCATGCTCATCGGGGTAGCCGCGCTGAGCGCGTGGGGCTTTTATCAGCTACCGCACATCGTCGCGAGGCTGTCGACGCAAGTGCCGGAAAACGCCAGCCTGGCGATGCGGCTTGCGGCGCAGGCCACCCTCTACCGGCAGGCGTTCGCCCAGATGTACGGCGGCATCTTCACGGTCACGGCGGTCGTCTGCGCCGTGGGTGCAGTGTTCGGGCTGCTGATCAGCAGCCGTCGCACCCATGCCGAAGAGCCTGAACTGCACGAAGAGCAGCCCGTCGGGCCTCGGGTCTAGGTATTCGGCCCAAAGCGGAGCACACTCTTGGTGTGACTCGGGGCGATGGGGCCTCATCGCAACCGGCCGGCAACTCTGCCGGTGGTGTCCTGATCGCGGCCTATGGCATGGCTGCTTACGTGATGTTCCTGCTCACCTTCCTGTATCTGATCGGGTTTGTCGTCGACGCTGACTTCACGGTCGGCAATGTGCACATCGTGGGCAAAAGCATCGATCGCGGTGGCCTCGGCGACGGCAGTCTGACTGTCACGGCGGTGATCATCGATACGGCGTTGCTCGGGCTGTTCGCCGTTCAGCACAGCGTCATGGCCAGGCAGGGATTCAAACGCCTGTGGACCCGCATCGTGCCGCCGAGTGCAGAGCGCTCGACCTACGTGCTTGCCTCCAACGTCTGTCTGGTCGTCCTGGTCGTGGCCTGGTACCCCATCACTGACGACGTTTGGCTGGTCACCGCCCAGCCCTGGGCGGCGGTGCTGACGGTCACCGGTCTTGTTGGGTGGGCAATTGTCCTGCTGAGCACCCTTCTGATCGATCATTTCGATCTGTTCGGCGTGCGTCAGGTATTCGCCCGGCTGCGGGGGCGCCGGCTTGCCGAGCACAAGTTCGCGACGCCGCTTTTCTACCGGGCTGTTCGACACCCGATCTACCTGGGTTTCCTGATCGCGTTCTGGGCCACGCCGAGAATGACGTTGGGACACTTGCTCTTTGCGGTCGCGACGACCGGATACATCTTGGTAGCAGTCCAATTCGAGGAGCACGACCTGATCCGCGCATTCGGGGAGGAATACAGCGACTACCGTCGCCGCGTCCCGATGTTGATTCCCGGCATGGGCGGTCACTCTCGACGCACCCGTTCGACCGGCTAGCGGGGCACCAGGCTCAGCACCAGATCCGGCCCGACCCGTTCGATGCCGTCGTAGCGCCAGCGCAGCGCCCGGGCGATGCTCGGCACGCCGACGTCGTCAACCGCGCTGATCGGTCCGCCCAGCAGGATCGGCGCGACGTAGGCCAGGATGCGGTCGATCACCCCCGCCCGCAGGAACGCCCCGGCAAGCGTGGGCCCGCCCTCGAGCAGCACATCGGTGCGATCAGACACCGCCTGGAGCACTTCGGCCGGGTCACGGGTGCGGATCACCATGGTGCGCGAGTCGTCATTGAGAACCTTTGCCTCCGAGGGGATTTCACGCATACCCACAACCACCCGCAGCGGCTGGCGGTCCGCTAAACCGCCGTCGGCCAACCGGGCGGTCAACGTCGGGTCGTCGGTGAGCACCGTCCCGGTGCCAACCACGATCGCGTCGGCCGCCGCTCGGCGGCGGTGTAGGTCGGCACGCGCGGCCTCGCTGCTGATCCACTGGCTTGAGCCGTCCGCGGCCGCGCTGCGGCCATCGATGCTGGTGGCGTACTTCCATGTCACGTGCGGCAACCCGGTGCGTTGCTTGTGCAGCCATTCGCGCAGCGGTCCGGCCGCGACCAGATCGGCTTCCACATCGCCGACGACGCGTACTCCGGCGGCCGCCAGGCGCGCCGCACCACCCGCGGCAGTGGGGTTCGGGTCGGTGACCGCGTACACCACCGACGCGATGCCCGCGTCGAGCAGCGCGTCCACGCACGGCGCGGTCTTGCCGTGATGGTTGCAGGGTTCCAGGGTGACCACCGCGGTGCCGCCCTCGGCCAAGCGCCCTGCCCGCCGCAGCGCCACCACCTCGGCATGCGCCCTGCCCGCCGGTTGGGTGCCGCCTGCGCCGGCGACCCGGCCATCGCGGTCCAGAATGACCGCACCGACCGGCGGGTTGGGATAGGTGCTGCCCTTGACCAGGTCGGCGTGCTCGACCGCGAGCCGCATGGCGGCGTCGTAGCTGATGGCCGCCGCCTGCACACTCATCGGCGCAGATGCGGGGACGCGGCACCGGCCCGTCGCCGCAGTGCCTCAACCGCGGCCGCCGGATCCTCGGCACCGTACACCGCGGATCCGGCGACGAAGCAGTCGACACCGGCCTCGGCGGCCTGCTCGATGTTGTCGACGTTGATGCCGCCGTCGATCTCGACCAGGATCGTCAACTCGCCGGAGTCGACCATCTTGCGTACCGTGCGGACCTTGCTCAGCACCTCGGGAATGAACTCCTGCCCGCCGAAACCGGGCTCGACCGACATGACCAGAAAGGTGTCGAAGTCCTTGAGAATGTCCAGGTAAGGGTCCAGCGGGGTGCCGGGCTTGATGCTCAACCCCGCCTTGGCGCCGGCGGCGCGGATGTCGCGGGCCACGCCGACCGGGTTGTCGGTCGCCTCGGCGTGAAACGTGACGTTGTAGGCGCCCGCTTCGGCGTACGGCGGCGCCCAACGGTCGGGATTCTCGATCATCAGATGGCAATCCATCGGAATGTCGCTGGCGGCCAACAGACTTTCCACCACCGGCAGCCCGATCGTCAGGTTCGGCACGAAATGTGCATCCATCACATCGACATGCAACCAGTCGGCGCCTTCGACGATGGCGGCCTCGTCGGCCAGCCGGGCGAAATCAGCGGCCAGTATCGACGGCGCGATCAGCGGCCGATCGGTCTTGCCTGACATGGGCTTCAGCCTACTTTGAGGGCTGCGGCGAACATGGCGTCGGTGCCGTGCCGGTGAGGCCACAGCTGAACGTAGGGGCCCTCCCCTAGATCTGCGACGGGCTCGAACAGCGACCGGGTGTCCAGCGCGGACACCGGATGGCGCCGCAGCGCGTCACCGACCACACCGACCGTCTCGGCCAGGTGCGGCGAGCACGTCGCATACAGCACGACACCACCGGGCCGGGTCAGCGCGATCGCAGCTTCCAACAGCTCGCGTTGCAACCGGCTCAGCGCCGGGATGTCGGCGGGCTGTCGCCGCCAGCGCGACTCGGGCCTGCGGCGCAACGCACCCAGCCCGGTGCAGGGCACGTCGACCAGTACCCGGTCGAAACCCGGGTCCAGGCCGCTGCGGCGTCCGTCGGCGCACACCACCTCGACCGGCAGGCCGCGGGTGTTCTCGGTAACCAGGTCGGCGCGGTGCGGTGCCTGATCCACCGCGGTGACCCGGGCCCCCGAACCCGCGCCCAACGCGGCCAGCAGCGCGGTCTTGCCTCCCGGCCCGGCGCATAGGTCCAGCCATCGCCCGGCGTCGTCGGCCACCGGCGCCAGCGTGAGGGCGCGGGCCACCAATTGGCTGCCCTCGTCCTGGACCAGCGCTTGGCCGTCGCGCACCGCAGACAGCTGCGCGGGGTCACCGCCCGGCAGGTACACCGCATACGGCGAATACCGGCCGACGGTGCCGTCTACGGCACCGGCCAACTCCTCGGCGGTCAGCACGCCCGGCCGGGCGGCCAGATGCACCTGGGGTCGCTCATCGTCGCCGGCCAAAGCCGCATCAAGTTCGCCGGCGGCGGCACCCAGCGCGTCGACGAAGGCCTGCGCGATCCAGCGCGGATGGGCATGGACGAAAGCGGCGTGCCCGATCGGATCGGCCATTTGGTCGGGTGCAAGCTCGTCGACCCAGGATCGCTCATCGCGGGCGCTGATTGTGCGCAGCACACCGTTGACGAAACCCGCTCGCGCTGAATCGAATTCGATTCCGGCCTGCTCGACGGTGGTGGAAACTGCGGCGTGCGCGTCCACCCGAGTACGCAGCAGTTGATACGACCCGAGGCGGAGCAGATCCAGCAGCACCGGGTTGATGGCGTCGGGTGGCCGACCCGCGGCTGCACCAATGATCGCGTCGAGCAGCCCACGGACGCGGCAGCTTCCGTAGGTCAGCTCGGTGGCGAAAGCGGCGTCGCGGCCGCTGATCTCCCGTTCCCGCAACAGGACTGGCAGCAGCAAGTTGGGGTAGGCGTCACGCTCGCTTACCGCTCGGAGCACATCGAACGCGGCCCGCCGCGCCGGATCCAGCGGCCGGCGCCGCGGCGGCCTGGGACGCTGCGA
>NZ_JBAPPI010000652.1:0-1829 GCF_049280035.1 Mycobacterium sp.
GCCGTGGACAGTCGAAGCGGATCACGCCACTCAAGTACAGAGGATCACTGATGAACCGATCGAACCCGTAGTCTGCGGACGCGGCATGAGCCGGGGCCCGCTCGTCCCACATGGCCTTGTTGATCGCTACGTAGTCGCCCATGCTCGGCAGCATCCCACCGGTCGCACTCGTTGACCCCGTGCAGGCCGCCGAGTGCGCGCGAGCGCGACGGAGGCCCCTCACCGAGCCCCCAGCCCCTTCGGATCAGAAGCACGGACGGTCGGGCGCGTCGAGGGTGGACGGGTCCGGTGCTCTCCGTCGATGTCCGCGATCAGGCTAGTGAACTCCGGCCGCCTGCACTGTCGCACCGCGGGACGTCACGGTTGTATGTCAGGGCCCCCCGCCACAGAGCTGCGTGGCGGTGTAGTCGGCGTCTGCGGCCCTGGGTGGTCGGGCGCAGGTTGCTGCGAACGATCCCGGCGGGCGGCGGTCGGGAGCACAGTCGCGGGAGATGGGATGAGCGTTTTCGCTGGGCTGACCTAGCTACCCAGCGGCCGTGACCGCGGCGGCCCCCGCAAGCGGCCCTTGGCCTTGGCGACTCTCATCCCCTCCTTGGTCCGCCGGATGAGGTCGGCCTCGAACTCCGCGACCATGGCCAGGACGTTGAACAGCAACCTGCCCACCGCATCGTGGGGGTCATACACCGACGCGCCCAAGCTGAGCCGGACATGCCGGGCGGTCAGTTCGTCGGCGATGGCCCGGGCATCTGACAGGGACCGGGCCAGCCGATCCAGCTTGGTCACCACCAGGGTGTCACGTCCCGGCACGCCGCGAGTGCTTCCCGCAGCCCCGGGCGCTCCCGGGTGGTGCCGGTTAGTCCGTGGTCGACGTAGATGCGGTTGGCCGGCACACCCAGCCCGATCAGACCGTCTCGCTGTGCGGTGAGATCCTGCTGGTCAGTAGAACAGCGCGCATAACCAATGAGAAGCGTCGCCATGGCGCACCTCCCGAGACAATGGGTCGGCCCGCTACGGCGCAGCGGTCGCCGACAGCGACTGGGGCCGCCATACCCACTTCACCCCGCGACCGCCAAGCCAAAAGTGGGGATCGGCTTTCGGGCATCTGTTCTTTCTCGCTACGGGTGCATAGAGGGCGCGAATGAGAGGCCGATGATCGCTCCCTCGCTGGACTGCAGTCGAGCGACGGTCTGTCCCCATGGCTCGGTACGTGCGTCGTGTAGCAACGTGAAGCCCTTCTCTTTCAACTCATCCGCAGCGATCTGGACGGCGACAGGGTCCTCGACCTCGAACTCGACGCTCGCCTGCGGCACCGGCCGCTCCACTGGCCAGTCAGGCGTGCCGAAGCAGGCCTGCGCCGCCTGAGTCAGCGGCCAGACCCCGAACGACTTGCAACCGTCGATGTCTTCGCTGTGCAAGTAGCCATCACCTTCCGAAGTCAGCGGCAATCCAAGCGCGTCCACGTACAACCTCCGGCTGGCGCTCGGGTCAGGAGTGATCACTGCGACGCTGGTAATGAACTGCACATCCATGACGTCCACCCTTCGTCATTGAACTTCGGCTGGCCTGCCGATCGTCGGATCCTGGTCCGACAGCGCACACAACGACAGTCTCGTAAGCCGAACGGTTAACGAACATTACTTGCGGCTGTTCAGGACCCCCTACCCCAAGTTGATCATCTTGTCCGATACGGATCCTGCACCGAGACAGCGCCGGTCATTACGGCCGTGCGGTGTGGGCGGAGATCGTGGCAGTTCACACGAGATGAAGCAGCCTCGCAAAGCAACGCGCGCGGACACCGGCATGTGCGGACGTTTGGAGCTGTCCTGACG
>NZ_JBAPPI010000653.1:0-3469 GCF_049280035.1 Mycobacterium sp.
CCCGCATCCTGGCTCCACGGTCGCGCTACGACGAAATCGTCGACGCCGTAGGCGCTTTCGCGCAAGCGCTGCCGGTCGGGACGCCGTCGGACCCGGCCGCCCAGATCGGATCGCTGATCTCGGAGAAGCAACGCGCCCGCGTCGAGGGCTACATCGCCAAAGGCATTGAAGAGGGTGCGCGACTGGTGTGCGGAGGCGGACGTCCAGAAGGACTGGACGACGGCTTCTACGTGCAGCCGACCGTGTTCGCCGACGTCGACAACAGCATGACAATCGCGCAGGAGGAGATCTTCGGACCGGTGCTGAGCATCATTCCCTACGACACCGAAGAGGACGCGATCAAGATCGCCAACGATTCGGCGTACGGACTGGCCGGCAGCGTGTGGACCAGCGACGTGCCGCGCGGCATCGAGATCTCCAAGCAGATCCGCACCGGCACCTACGCGATCAACTGGTACGCGTTCGACCCGTGCTGTCCGTTCGGCGGTTACAAGAACTCCGGCATCGGTCGCGAGAACGGGCCGGAGGGCGTCGAGCACTTCACCCAGCAGAAGAGCGTGCTGATGCCGATGGGCTACACCATCGACAGCTAGCGAAGCAGCGCGAGGCGTTGATCGAGGGCGGCGTGGAAGTGCCCGATGGCACATTCATGCCGTCCGAACTCCACGAACGCATTCGCCCCCGCGCGCAAGCCGCGCTGCACACCGACCGACATTTCGTTGTCCTCCAACGTGCCCCGCTCGACCAGGGTGGGCACGCTGCTGGGGCCGTCTTGTTGGGCGACCGCGATCAGCGCCGCTTCCTCAACCTCGGGCGTGACGAAAGTATGGGTGTTAATCATCGAGTGGTCGATATCGATCGGGTCGACCACGACCACGATCACCTGATCCGGAAACGTCGCTATCATCGCGTTCGGGAACAGCTGATAGACGAACGTCATCCGCTCTTTGGTAGTCCACACCGACTCCGGGCGGTGACGAAGTCTTTCAATATTGCGGTATGGGAAGGTAATTCGGCTGTTCGGACCGAACGTTTCCACCACGTTGAGATCGTCGTACTGTAGCGGGAAGAACGTCTCACGGTGCGTTGAGCGAATGTGGTAGCCCTCCAGGAATTGCTCGATGAGCACCTTCCAATTTATGTTCAGCACCGCAGACCCCCCGACAACGTGCCGCTGGGCCGGCGACAGTTTGTCGCGCCACGGACTGCCTTCGGTCAGCGCCGCCATTGCGTCCTCGGCGCACTCCCGCAACGGGGGCTGCACCGCATCGGGGTCCAGCGGGCCGATGACGACGAGACCATCGGCCTCACTGCTGGCGACTTCGACCAGGCCGCGCGTCGAGATGTTCAAATCCGGGAAGGCGTCCGCGTGCGGAACATGGGCAAGTGAGCCATCGAGACGGTAAGTCCAGCCGTGGTACCGGCAGACCAGCGCGTGCGAGCATCCACTGCCCTCAACCAGGGCCATCCCGCGATGACGGCAGGCGTTGCGGAATACCCGTGCCCGCCGATCACTGCCACGAACCGCGAACAACGGCGTACCGAAGCAGACGCGTTCGACATGGTCGCCTGGGTTCGGAATGGTCGCCGACGGAACGAACACGCTGGGAAGCGAGCGCAGCAACCGCAGTTCATCCTCGAATCGTTTTGGGTCGAGGTAGTTTTCCACCGGTTCGCGCCACGCCTCACCTTCATCGGTCGTCCCCGCGTCGATATGAGCGAGTACGCGGCGCACAATCTCGAAATCGTCGGCGACCAGCGGCCTTGTCAAGGGACTCACGGCGTGCCTCCCGAGTGGTTCGATGTCAGCGGTTCAGCACGAACGCTAGGCTAAAAATGAATTGACGTCAATTCTCTTTTAGGTAAGCTATCCGCGTGATCACTACCGCCGAACCGAGGACCCAAAAGGGGCGTGCGACGCGCGAACGGCTACTCGTCTGTGCCCGCGACATCGCAGTCGCCAACGATGGTCACATCGAAATCGCCTGGGTCGCAGAGGCGGCTGGCGTGGTGCCGAGCCTGGTCAACCGCTACTTCGGGTCGCGAGCGGGACTCGTCAGCGCGGTGCTGGACGATTTCTACTACCGTCTGCGCATCGAGGTTCTTGACCTCGATCTCGACGATCTTGGCACCTGGGCGCAGCACGAGCGCATCCGCCTCGAGAAGGGCGTGCACTTCCACTACACCGATCCGGCCGCTGTCGTCATCTACACCCACCTATCTCGCGAGCCCGAGGTCGCGTTGACCGAGAACCGGCACATTGACAGCGTCGTTAAACATGCCGCCGCCAGCATTCGTCGCGGCCAGAAGCGTGGCGAACTACCGTCATCCATCGATCCCGAACTGGCCGGCGCGGCGATGTTCGGCGCGATGCAGCGGGTAATGGTTGCCGCGCTGGGCCGCACACCGCGGCCGCGGCCCGACCGGGTCGTCGAAGTCCTTTGGCGACAAGTCGCCGCTGCCGTCGAGATCGACCCGTCGACTACAAGGGTGTGATCAGAACGCTTCTTCGCGCAGATCCATGACCGCCAGGTCGACATTTGCCGCGATTCCGCGATCAGCAGTCAGCCGCGGCAACACGTTCTTGACGAAAAAGTTTGCCGCAGCGACTTTTCCGTTGTAGAACGCCCGATCGGCCGCGCTCGGATCGCGGTCGAGTGCTGCCAGCGCGATCTCGGCGTGCCGCAGCAGCAGCCATCCGATCAACAGATCACCGACGGCGAGCAGGAAGGGTACCGACTCCAGGCCCACCCGGTAGAGTTCGCGGGCGCTCTGTTGAGAATCGACCAGGTAGCCGGTCATGGTGTTGACCCAACCTTGCAGATCGTCGAGTGCGGTGGTCAGCTGCTTGCGGGCGTCGGCGAGTTCGGGGCGGGCGTCGTCGCTTTCGATGAACGCCTCGATCTGTGCAACCAGGTGTTGCAGCGCCTCGCCGTGATCGCGAATGATCTTGCGAAAGAAGAAGTCCTGTGCCTGGATCGCGGTGGTGCCCTCGTAGAGGCTGTCGATCTTAGCGTCGCGGATGTATTGCTCGATGGGGTAGTCCTGCAGGAAGCCGGACCCACCAAAGGTTTGCAGCGACTCGGTCAAAGTTTGATAGGCCCGCTCCGAGCCCACACCCTTCACGATCGGCAGCAGCAGATCGTTGACCCGTTCCGCCAACTCAGCGTCGGCGCCCGACACCACGGCGGCCGCCGCCGGGTCCTGGTGGGCGGCGGTGTAGAGATACAGCGCGCGCAGGCCTTCGGCGTAGGACTTCTGCATCATCAGCGCTCGACGCACATCGGGATGGTGCATGATGGTGACTCGCGGCGCGGTCTTGTCCGTCATCTGGGTGAGGTCGGCTCCCTGGACTCGAGTCTTGGCGTATTCCAACGCATTCAGGTAACCCGTCGACAATGTCCCAATGGCCTTGGTACCAACCATCATCCGCGCATACTCGATGATCCTGAACATTTGCGCGATGCCG
>NZ_JBAPPI010000654.1:0-1640 GCF_049280035.1 Mycobacterium sp.
TGCAGGGTCTCCTCGCGGCCCAGCTGGGTGCTGCGGCCGTCGACCACCACGGCATGCCCGCCGAGCTGGGCGATGCCCACCTCGAAGGAAAACCGGGTGCGGGTGGAGTTCTTGTCGAAGATGACGGCGACCCCGCGTGGACCCTCCAGCGGGCGGTGGCTGAACGGATCCTTTTTCAGTTCGACTGCCAGCGCGAGCACTTCGGCCTGTTCATCGGGTGACAGATCGTCGTCGCGTAGGAAGTGTCGTGTCATCGCGTTACCCCCGCTGTATCCAGGATGCCCGGCAGCGCGGTGACGAAGGCATCGATCTGGTGTTCGGTGATGATCAACGGCGGCGCCAACCGGATGACATTGGGCGCGGCTGCGTTAACCAGAAAACCGCCAGCGCGACAGGCTATCTCGGTGTCTTTCGCGGCCGGCGCACTGAGCACAACCCCGCACAGCAAGCCGCGGCCACGGACGTGGTCGATCAACGGGTGACCGAGCGATTCGATGCCCTGGCGCAACGTTTTTCCGAGCACTTCGGCGCGTCGCACCAGGTCTTCAGTGGCCAGTACCCGCAGCACCGCCAGCGCCGCCGCCGCGCAGATTGGGTTACCGCCGAAGGTGCTGCCATGCAGACCGGGTGACAGCAGCTGCGCGGCCGGTCCGACCGCCAGGCATGCTCCGATCGGCAGCCCACCTCCCAGGCCCTTGGCCAACGTCACCACGTCGGGAGTGATGCCGTCATGCTGGTGAGCGAAAAACGTACCGGTGCGGCCCATTCCGGTCTGCACCTCGTCCAGAACCAGCAGGGCACCATGCTCGGCGGTGATGTCGCGGGCGGCCGCGAGGTAGCCATCGGGCGGTACCACGACACCGCTCTCCCCCATGATCGGCTCCAAAAACACCGCGGCGGTCTCATCAGTGACAGCCGCCGAAAGGGCATCGGTGTCGCCATATGGCACATGTGTGACGTCGCCGGGCAGCGGTGCAAACGGCGCCTGCTTCGTCGGCTGACCGGTCAGGGCCAGCGATCCCATCGTCCGGCCATGGAAAGCTTCTTGAGCTGCAACCAGTTTCGTCCGGCCGGTCAGCCGGGACAGTTTGAACGCCAACTCGTTGGCCTCGGTGCCGGAGTTGCAGAAGAACACCCGCGTCTCTGCGTCGCAGCCGAGCAAGCCGACCAGCGCTTCGGCCAGCGCGATGCCGGGTTCGGCGGCATACAGATTAGAGGTGTGCCCCAGCGTTGACATTTGTCGCGTGACGGCGTCGATGACGGCGGGGTGACGATGTCCCAGCACGTTGACGGCGATGCCGCCGAGCAAATCCAGGTAGGACTTCCCGTCCACATCGGTGACCACCGCACCGTCGCCGCTGGCCAACGCAACCGGCGGGACACCGTAGTTGTTCATCATCACCGCGGACCACCGCCGCTGCATCGTTGCGGTCTTTGTTGCCCCCCTTTTTTCAACGTCGGTCATGCGCCTACCACCTTCGTGCCGGTGCCCTCGTCAGTGAACAATTCGACCAGCACGCAGTGCTCGACGCGGCCGTCGATGATGTGCGCGCTGGGCACGCCGCCGCCAACTGCGCGCAGACATGCCTCGATCTTGGGGATCATGCCGGTCTCCAATGTGGGCAGCAGCTGTGCCAATG
>NZ_JBAPPI010000655.1:0-25705 GCF_049280035.1 Mycobacterium sp.
CGTAAGTCGGCAGGGCGAACTTGCCGCCGACGGAACTGATGTTCACCACAGTGCCCGAGCTACTCAGGAGGGCCGGAAACAGCGCCTGAGTGATCGCGATGTGACCGAACAGATTGACCTCGAACTGCCGGCGCCACTCGGCCAGCGGCAGCGTTTCGACTGGCGCATTGATCGCGATCCCGGCGTTGTTGACCAGCGCGCGAAGGGGACGGTGCAGCGGATCGCGGGCGACCCGGTCGGCGATCCTGGCGATGTCCGATTCAACGGAGATGTCGAGGATGCGCGGTTCGAGGCTTCCGCTGCCCTCAATGCTCAAGCTACGCAGCGCTTCGGCGTCGGCCTCGCGGCGTACTCCGGCGAGCACGTGAAAACCCTTGCCGGCCAGTTCTCGAGCCGTTGCTGCGCCTATACCTGTCGAAGCGCCGGTCACGACGATCAGCTCATGACGGTCGGTGCGATTCGAGGAATTCATGGCGGTCTCCATCCGGCGGCATTTGAGTTGACGCTGTCATCTCAAACTAACAGTTAAGTTGACGTTGTCAACCCAACTACCGTTTTATGCTCTGCGGGTGACGACACGATCGGAGAGTGCTGCGGCCACCCGCCGTTCGCTGCTCGAGGCGGCGGGTGTCTTACTCGACCTCGGTGGAGTCGAGGCTGTGACGCTGCGCGAGGTGGGAGCTCGCAGTGGCGTGTCGCGCTCGGCGGCGTATCGCCACTTCGCCGACAAAGAGGCTTTGCTCACCGTCCTGGCCACCAATGCCTTGAGCGAACTGGGTGATGCGCTCGAGGTGTTGGCCAACAGCGACTACTCGCCCGAGGAGTCCTTGCGATCCGGTCTGCTTTCGCTGATCGCCATCGGCCGTACCCGGCCGCACCTGTACCGGCTGATGTTCACTACGCCGGCGGGTGACCCGACCGACGCGATCCGGGTGGCCGAACGCGCGCAGGACTTGTTTCTCGACATCGTGGGTCGCATCACCGGTCCGCGCCGCGCGAGACGCTACGGAGCGCTGCTTTTGACCAGCGCCCACGGCATCACGGGGTTGGACTTGAGCGGCCACCTGGATTTGAACAAGTGGCACACCAACGCCGAGGAACTCGTCGACACGATCATCTCGCTTTTGCCGAAGGCGAGGTAGCCCCGGCGCGGCACTGGGTCAGCGCCTGAGCAGATTCACGAACGCATTCGCGGCCGCGTCTACGCCGGCCTCGTCTTCGGTCGCGACAAGGTCCAGCAGTAGGCCACGCGTGACGGCCAGCCCGAGCCTTGCCATCGCAGCATCGTATGGAACATCGGCGGCAGTCTCGACCTCTCGCAGCCAGCCGTCGACGGCGCCGGGAACCATACGCGTGAACGGCTTTTCGCCCTGGGCCGCCCGCGAGTAGCACTCGAAGAATAGTCGTTCGAGCTGCCGTAATTCGGGGCGACGAAGATCGGCCCACATGGCGGCAAAACTCTCGGCCGGATTTGTGGGCAATTCAGGCAGCAGCCCCATCTGGCGGCGCTCTACCTGTTCGACGATAGCCACGAGCAGGTCCTCTCGAGACCCGAAGTGGTGCAGCAGCATTCGATGGCTGGTGCCGACCGCGGCGGCGACGTCGCGCAATGAGCGGTCGCCGACGCCACCCGCCGCGAACTCCTCGACGAGCGCATCGAGTAGCTGCCGGCGCCGCTCCAGGTTAGGAGTGCGAACCATCGGCGCGGCTGAGCTGCTCAGACCGGGCCTTGAGCCCTTGGCCCTCGAGTTCGAGGAAGCGCTTGGTCTTCTTGACCATCAGCCGTCCGACCAAGGCGCCGAGTGCGCCGCGTTGGTCGAGTTGCTGGCGCACCAGGGTGCGGCCGCCGGGTTGGGCGCTGACGTAGTGACGGGCGGTCACCAGCACGCCGGGAGAGCGCTGCACCCATGTCCAGGACGAGCCCGGTTCGATCTCGGTGACCCGCCACATCAGCTTCTGCATCCCGGGCTGCTTGATTGCGAACCGTTTGCCTACGGCGAGGTCGGGTCCGTCCCGGCCGACCAAGGAAGTCACCGAGGCGGTCCAGTCGGGCCAGCGTTCGACATCGCTGAAGACCTCCCACACCAAGTGCGGCGGCGCGTCTATCTCAACACTGTCTTCGGTAAACATGTACCAAATGGTACATGTTTAGTCGCGTTCTGAATAGTCGCCTATCCGACGCGCGCGTTGAGCTGCTTGAGGGCCGCTTCGGCACCGTTCCATCCCGGGATGCCGGTCACTCCCGGACCCGGGTGCGTGCATTGGCCACACAGGTAGAGCCCCTCGACCGGGGTGGCGAACTTGTCGCCGCCCTCGACGACGCGGCCCGTCCACAGCTGGTTGGGCTGCAGCAGGCCATGCGAGTAGTCACCGGCGTGTGCGCTGAAGGTGCTACCGAAGTAGCGGTTGGAGAACACCACGCGGTTGGTGACCGAATCGGCGAACCCGGGGGCGAACTTGTCGAAGATCTGCACGCAGGTGTCGGCGTATTGCTCTTTCCAGCTTCGGTTTTCGTCCGCGTCCAGTCCGGTGGGGAAGTAGGGGGTGAAAATCGTTGCGCTGTGCTTACCTTCGGGCGCCAATGACGAATCGACCATGCTGGGTATGTACAGATAAGTGGGCGGGGCGTCGGGAAGCTGACCCTTCCGGTATTGCTCCCACGCGTCGCTGATGTATTCCGGCGACGGCGCGTAGGCCACGGTGGGACACCATTGCCCTTGGTCGCACATGTATGGCTGCAGCCGCTCGATCCATTGCGGAGCTTGGTCGATGGTCAGATGGGCCTGGATGTATCCCAGGTTGAAGTTGATTTCCTTGATCTTGCGGATGTAGTCCGGCGAAAAGTTCTGCGCGCCGGCCAGATTCACGAATGTGGTGTACGGGTCAAGCGACGAGAGCACGGCATCGGCCGAAATCGTTGTGCCGTCTCGCAGTTGGACTCCGGTGGCGCGTCCGTCGGTGACGAGGATCTGCTTGACGTGCGCCTTCATCTGTACTTCGGCGCCCATTGACTCGGCACGGCGACACAGCGCGGTGCTCAGCGAGCCGATGCCGCCGCGCGGCATGATGTATTCGACGTTGCCGCCGCCAATCAGGTAGTGGTACAGCGTCGACGCATTCGAGCCGGGGGTCCAGGGGCCGCCGTCGAAGGCGTCGATGGACATCGCCGCCAGTGAGCCTTGGATGCAGCGGCCCTGGTCGGGCGCCAAGAAGCGGCGGACCGTGTCCATCGTGCTGCCGTACCACATCTGGGCGAAGTCGTGGCGGTCCTCACGCGTCGGCTGTGCGGCGATCACCTCGATGATGTCCAGCGGCGGGCCGAACGCCGAATCGACGAAATACGGTGCGAATCGGCCGATGTGCGCGAACAGCCCGCCCAACGCCGTCGCGACCTCGGGTCCGTGATCCTCGATCAGGTGGCGTCCCATCCGCTCGAGGTCGTTGTACATCACAAAGGGCGCGTCCTCGGGGTCGCCGAACGTGCACGTCGACGTCCACTGATCCATCAGCTCGAAGCCCCACTTGGTCAGCTCCAGGCGATCGGTCATCTCCTGGCGCCAGATCAGCACCGCCCACGCGCCAACGCTGTGCTTGTATCCGTCGAAGAGCTCACGGGTCGCGGCCATTCCGCCGAGGAAGTGCGCCCGTTCCAGGACAAGCACTTTCGCGCCACCCTTGGCCAGCACATTCGCGGCGACCAGACCGTTGTGGCCTGCCCCGATGATGATCGCGTCGTAGTCGGCCATGCTGATCGTCCTCCTGGACCCGGCTTCGCTTGACCGCACAATGTCATACCTGACATATTTGCGTCAATAGTGACATTTACCGGAGAAAAACATGCTCGCCCTGAGCCGTAGCGCACGCACGCGTCAGGCGCTGCAACAGGCCGCGATGCGCCGCTTTGTCGCCGACGGCGTGCATCAAACCAGCGTCGCCGACATCGCCGCTGACGTCGGGGTCACCGAGCGAACCTTTTATCGGCACTTCGCGTCGAAGCACGCGGTGATTTTCGCCGACTACGACATCGGTTTCGAGTGGTTCGCCCGCGCCCTCGCGCTGCGCCCGCACGGCGAACCGATCACCGCATCGGTGCGAAAAGCCGTGGACGCGTTCCCGTTTGACTTCCAGATGGTCCGCGAAGCGGCCACCATCCGGTCACGCGACCTCGACCAGCAGATCATCACCAGCCACATTCGCCGGCTTGGCGATCAACTCGCCGACGAGATTCAGCGCTTCATCCATCAACGGTCCACACCGACTGCCGACGGAGCCATGATCGCCGACATCGCGGCACACAGCTTGGCCACCGCGGTGTTCGCTGCCCTGGAAGCGTGGATGCAAACCAGCGAACATGACATCGATGAACTGAGTCGCCTCACCGACGTCGCGTTGAGCGCTCTTGAACAGGGCCTTACCCACACGCTTCGGCACGCCGGATTGGACTGACTAGCGGCGACACGCGAACACAACGTGTTGTGTTACCTCGTCTTGTCGCACCCCAGGGGTAGTGTTTGAAGCCTGAGCATGCTCGACTATCCGTCCTGGTGAGGTGGGTTCTGGTGACCGAAAAACTGAAACTGATCGACCGGGTTTCGGCGATCAACTGGAACCGTCTGCAAGACGAAAAGGACGCCGAGGTCTGGGAGCGTCTGACCGGCAACTTCTGGTTGCCCGAGAAGGTGCCGGTGTCCAACGACATCCCGTCGTGGGGCACGCTGACCGCCAACGAGAAGCAACTGACGATGCGGGTGTTTACCGGTTTGACGTTGCTGGACACCATTCAGGGCACGGTCGGGGCGGTCAGCCTGATTCCTGACGCGCTGACGCCGCACGAAGAGGCGGTCTACACCAACATCGCCTTCATGGAGTCGGTGCACGCCAAGAGCTACAGCTCGATCTTCTCCACGCTGTGCTCCACCGCCGAGATCGACGACGCCTTCCGCTGGTCCGAGGAGAACCCCAACCTGCAGCGCAAGGCTGAAATCGTGATGGAGTACTACCGCGGCGATGAGCCGCTCAAGCGCAAAGTGGCCTCCACGCTGTTGGAAAGCTTCCTGTTCTACTCCGGCTTCTACTTGCCGATGTACTGGTCGAGCCGGGCCAAGCTGACCAACACCGCCGACATGATCCGGCTGATCATCCGCGACGAAGCCGTCCACGGGTACTACATCGGATACAAATTCCAACGCGGGTTGGCGCTCGAGGACGCTGCCAAGCAGGCCGAGCTGAAGGACTACACCTACGAGCTGCTTTTCGAGCTCTACGACAACGAGGTGGAGTACACCCAGGACCTCTACGACGAAGTTGGTCTGACCGAGGACGTCAAGAAGTTCCTGCGGTACAACGCAAACAAGGCACTGATGAATCTCGGTTACGAGGCGTTGTTCCCGCGCGATGAGACCGACGTAAACCCGGCCATCCTGTCCGCCTTATCACCCAATGCCGATGAAAACCACGACTTCTTCTCCGGATCGGGATCGTCGTACGTGATCGGCAAAGCCGTCGTCACCGAAGACGGGGACTGGAACTTCTAACCCGCGGATTGGTGATGGGCCTTCGGCTGTTGCTGCAACCCCCGTGGTTGCGATTTCTGGTGTGGGCGCTGAGCTTTGCCGTGCTGTGGGGCCTGTTTACTAGCCTGCAGTCGAGCTATGAATTCGAAAGCGCCGTCCTCTCAGCCATCGTCTTTGGTGCCGCCCTTGGCGGGTACTTCACGTTTGCGACACAAGGTGTGCATCGGGCAGCTCTAGAGGCGATATCCGGACTGGACCAAGCGGGACGTTCCCAGTCAATCGATGCCGTCCTGCACGGCGGCGCGCCTCACGATCCCGACGTCCGGGCAGCCGCGACGCGTCTTGGCAGGGCGCTGCTACGCAACAAGTCTGCCGAGCAGCTTCGACGTGCCGAACAGTGGACGTGGGTCACGTACGTGGTCGTCTTTGTGGCATTCGCAGCGGCGGCGACGAGCTTTCCCAGCGACAGGCGGTACTTCCTGGTGCTTGCGGTGCTTTGGGCGATTGCCATTCCCATCTCGATGCACCGCAGCCGACGCATTCAACGCAATGTCGCGCTGCTCGCCGGGAGCGCCAACTAGCCGGCGCTAACCGCGTCGCTGTTTCTCGCTGCGCATGAACTCCCGGTGCGCCGGACACCACCGACGCCAGCAGCTCGGGCCGACCTGACCCTCGTACTGGTCCGCCTTGTGCACCTTGGTCATTCGTACTTCGATGAACTGCGGGTGGCCTTTCTTGCAGAACGTGCCGGTGGGCTGCCGCCATCCGATAGGTTCCATGCGGGGGCATGGTATTCGGGTCAGACGCCGACCGGAATGGACCTGTCTTCCCGCGGACGACCAGGACTGTCCAGATGAACGGTGCATGAATTGTGTGAATGGAGCGCCGCCTTTGTAGCGCCGTTGACCCACCTTTCGTGACACTGATCAGGTGGCGATAACACCATCTTCGACGGCGGCTTTTTTCCGTTCCGTGATCCAGTGGCTGCAAGTCGGCTACCCGGAAGGCGTTCCTGGACCCGACCGCGTGCCGTTGCTTGCGCTGCTGCACAGCACGCCGCTGAGCGAGGAGGAGATCACCGAAGTGGTCGACGCCATCGACGAGGAGGTCGAGGGCCCGGTTGACCGCGACGTGATCGCGGACTTCATCTCGGACATGACGCAATACGACGCCGGCCCGGAAAACATCGCGCGGGTGGCAGCCAGGCTTGCCGCGGCCGGTTGGCCGCTTGCGGGTATCGCTGACGGGGCTCACGGCGATGCGTCTAACGGGGAAGCTGCGGCCGCCTCACAAGCCTGAGGTGTCGATCACGAAGCGGTAGCGCACGTCGCTGGCCAGCACGCGCTCGTAGGCCTCGTTGACGTAGTCGGGTTGGATGACCTCGATTTCCGGCGTCACGTCGTGCTCGGCGCAGAAGTCCAGCATCTCCTGGGTTTCGGCGATGCTGCCGATGTTCGACCCGGACAGGCTGCGCCGGGCCAGCGCCAGCGGGAACGCCGGCACCTCCATCGGGTGCTCGGGGATCCCCAGCTCGACGAGCGTGCCGTCAACGTCAAGCAGGTTCAGGTAGTCGCCGAGGTTGAGGTTGGCCGACACGGTGTTGAGGATCAGGTCGAAGCTGCCGCGAAGCTTCTTGAAGGTGTCCGGGTCGGCGGTGGCGTAGTAGTGGCTGGCGCCCAGGCGTAGGCCGTCCTCCATCTTCTTCAGCGACTGCGACAGCACCGTCACCTCGGCGCCCATCGCCGCGCCCAGCTTGACGCCCATGTGACCCAGGCCGCCCAGGCCGATGATGGCCAGCCGCGTGCCCGGCCCTGCTTTCCAATGCCGGAGCGGCGAGAAGAGCGTGATGCCGGCGCACAGCAGCGGGGCGGCTTTGTCCAGCGGCAGCGAGTCGGGGATGCGCACCACGAAGTTGTCGTCGACGACGACTGCCTGGCTGTAGCCGCCTTGGGTTGACGTGCCGTCTTTGTCGATGGAGTTGTAGGTGAAGGTCGCGCCCGGCTTGCAGTACTGCTCGAGCCCGGCCTTACAGCTGCTGCACTTACCGCAGGAGTTCACCATGCAGCCAACGCCGACGTGGTCGCCCACTTTGTATTTGGTGACCTCAGAGCCGACGGCGCTCACCACGCCGGCGATCTCGTGACCGGGGACCACCGGGTAATTGGGTTGACCCCATTCGGCTTTGACGGTGTGGATGTCGGAGTGGCAGATTCCGGCGAACTTGATGTCGATGGCCACGTCGTGCGGGCCAGGGTCGCGGCGGGTGATCGTGGTCTTGGTCAGCGGTTCGGTCGCCGAGTTAGCGGCATATGCGGAAACGGTGCTCATGGGCGGTCCTCTTGAGTGCGCTTATTGCAATATCGAATTGTATTGGACGCGCCCAAGAATAGCATAGACAGACTATGTATTTCTTCTCGATGCGGTCAACGTCACAGATCCCCAGCCGTTAATTGATCGGCGCGTTGAGCCACCGCAGGTCGTCGACGACACCGCGGGCCGCAACCACACCCTCGCCGGTCTGCCATATTTCGTTGTTCACCACAAACACCCGGTTCTCGCGGGTGGCCGACAGCTTGCGCCACGGGTTGCTGTCGAAGATGGTGGCGGCGCGGTCTTTGGCAGCCGGCGACGCGAACGACACGTACACCAGGTCGGCGTCGGCCGCCGACAAGTCCGGGTGGCCCGCCAAGTCGGCGTCGGTGCTGCCTATCTCGATGTAAGGCTTGTCGGTAAACCGTTGTGCTGCAGGGCGATCCACGCCGACCGCGGTCAGCACGCTGGCCGGGAAGTTTTCGGCGCCGTATACCCGGATGGTGTTCTCAGTGAACTGCACGATCGACGCCTGGTAGTGGGCGGCGTCATGCGCGGCGCCGTCGTCATGGGCCTTCTTCGTGAACTCGTCGATTACGCCGCCCGCCGCGTCGGCCCGCCCGGTGGCCGCGCCCACGCCACGCACATTGTCCTGCCAGGCCGCGCCCGGTGCCGCGGTGAATACCGTCGGCGCGATCGCGGTCAGCGCCGAATACAACTTCGGCGTCAGCGCTTGCGAGCCAAGGATCAGATCCGGCTTGGCCGCCCCGATAGCCGCCAGGTCGGGACTGCTGCGGGTGCCGACGCCAGGCAGGCGATGCACCACTGTTCCCAGGTACGACGGCTGGTCCGAGGAGCCGTCCGGCAGCGCGGCGGCCACTATCCGCGACTGCAGGCCCAGTGCGCACAGGGCGTCGAGTTGGTCGCCGGAGAGCACGACGATGCGCTGCGGGTCGGAGTGCACCTGGACCACATCGGGCGCTACGCCCGCCGCATTGTGGGCCGTGCGAGTGGGCGGGCCGGGATCCGGCTCAGCCGGTTGCGGCGCACACGACTCGTCGGGCCGCCGCTGATTGCCAAGAACTCCGGCGCCCGCGATTTGGGTGGTGCTGGTGATCACCGAAGTCGGCGGCGAGCCGCCGGGTGCTCCTGACGTGCAACCGCTGCATAGCGTGACCGAAATAGCTATCGCGGCGGCGGCCGTCGTGGGTCGCATCCGCCTGAACAGCACGGGTCCGACGCTAACATTTGGCCGCCGGACACCCAGTACGACAGTTTGTAGGACCAGTCGCTCGCTGGGCACTGTCGAAGGCTAGACTCGGGAGCCACTGATCCCAGTTGCTTTGCCCGACGTTTGGAGGAGCTGTTGACCACCGAAGCGCCCCCGCTGGGAGAACTCGAGGCGAGTCGTCCATACCCGCCCCGAACAGGACCTAAAGGCAACCTGGTCTACCGGCTGATCACCACCACCGACCACAAGATGATCGGGATCATGTACGTGGTCACGTGCTTCATCATGTTCTTCATCGGCGGCTTGCTGGCGCTGCTGATGCGAACCGAATTGGCCGCGCCGGGTCTGCAGTTCCTCTCCAACGAGCAGTTCAACCAGCTGTTCACCATGCACGGCACGATCATGCTGCTGTTCTATGCGACTCCGATCGTGTTCGGGTTCGCCAATCTGGTGCTGCCGCTGCAGATCGGCGCGCCCGACGTGGCGTTCCCGCGGCTGAACGCCTTCTCGTTCTGGCTGTTCTTGTTTGGCGCCATGATCGGCATGGCCGGCTTCATCTGCCCGGGTGGGGCGGCCGACTTCGGTTGGACCGCCTATACGCCGTTGACGGACGCCATCCACTCGCCCGGGCCCGGCGGCGATCTCTGGATCATGGGTCTGATCGTCGCCGGTCTGGGCACCATCCTCGGCGGGGTCAACATGATCACCACGGTGGTCTGCATGCGTGCGCCGGGCATGACGATGTTCCGGATGCCGATCTTCACCTGGAACATCCTGGTGACGTCCATCCTGGTGCTGTTGGCGTTCCCGCTGCTGACTGCGGCGTTGTTCGGACTCGCCGCCGACCGGCACCTAGGCGCCCATGTGTACGACTCGGCCAACGGCGGAGTCCTGTTGTGGCAGCACCTGTTCTGGTTCTTCGGTCACCCCGAGGTCTACATCGTGGCGCTGCCGTTCTTCGGCATCGTGACCGAGATCTTCCCGGTGTTCTCCCGTAAACCGATCTTCGGCTACACCACGCTGGTCTACGCGACGCTGTCGATCGCGGCATTGTCGGTAGCGGTGTGGGCGCACCACATGTTCGCCACCGGGGCGGTGCTGCTGCCCTTCTTCTCGTTCATGACTTATCTGATCGCGGTGCCGACCGGGATCAAGTTCTTCAACTGGATCGGCACCATGTGGAAGGGGCAGTTGACCTTTGAGACGCCGATGCTGTTCGCGGTCGGCTTTCTGATCACCTTCCTGTTGGGTGGTCTGACCGGGGTGCTGCTGGCCAGCCCGCCGATCGACTTCCATGTCACCGACAGCTATTTCGTGGTCGCGCACTTCCACTACGTGTTGTTTGGGACCATCGTGTTCGCCACCTTCGCCGGAACGTATTTCTGGTTCCCGAAGATGACCGGCCGGCTGCTTGACGAGCGGCTGGGCAAGCTGCATTTCTGGTTGACGTTCATCGGTTTTCACACCACGTTCTTGATTCAGCACTGGCTGGGCGACCTCGGGATGCCGCGCCGCTACGCCGACTACCTGCCCACTGACGGATTCCAGATGTACAACGTCGTCTCCACGGTCGGTGCGTTCATCCTTGGCGCATCGATGATTCCGTTCGTCTGGAACGTCTTCAAGAGCTGGCGCTACGGCGAAGTGGTCACTGTCGACGACCCTTGGGGGTACGGCAACTCGCTGGAGTGGGCCACCAGTTGCCCACCGCCGCGGCACAACTTCACCGAGCTGCCCCGGATTCGTTCCGAGCGTCCGGCCTTCGAGTTGCATTACCCGCACATGGTCGAGCGGTTGCGCGCCGAGGCGCACGTGGGGCGTTCTCACGGCCCCGGCGACAGCGACGTCACCAGAGCCGACGACGTGAGCGTTCGCACCTGATGGACCGTCGCCGCGGCAATCTGGGGTGACTAGACCCCGCATGGTGTCGGCGTTGATCACCGTCACCGGTGTCGATAAGCCAGGCGTGACGTCGGCGCTCTTCGAGGTTCTCTCGGGGCACCATGTCGAGCTGCTCAACGTCGAGCAAGTCGTGATCCGCGGCCGGCTGACGTTGGGTGTGCTGGTGTCGGCTCCGCTGGAAGTCGCTGAGGGGGAGGCGCTGCGGGCGGAAGTCGAAGCGGCCATCCACGCGGTCGGCCTGGACGTCAGCATTGAGCGCAGCGACGATCTGCCGATCATCCGGGAACCGTCGACGCACACCATCATGGTGCTGGGCCGGCCGATCACCGCCGAAGCGTTCGGCGCGGTGGCCCGGGAAGTGGCCACCTTGGGCGTCAACATCGACCTCATCCGCGGCGTCTCCGACTATCCGGTCACCGGCCTGGAGCTGCGAGTCTCGGTGCCGCCGGGAGTCGGTGGCCAGCTACAGGCCGCGTTGACCCGGGTAGCCGCCGACGCGAGTGTTGACATCGCGGTGGAGGATTACAGCCTGTCCCGGCGGGCCAAACGATTGATCGTGTTCGACGTCGACTCGACCCTGATCCAGGGCGAAGTCATCGAGATGCTGGCCGCCCGAGTCGGCACCCAAGACGCCGTCGCCGCCATCACCGAGGCCGCGATGCGCGGTGAACTGGATTTCGCGGAGTCGCTGCAGCAGCGGGTCGCTACCCTGGCCGGACTGCCCGCCGAAGTGCTCGACGAGGTCGGCGATCAGTTGGAGCTGACCCCTGGCGCGCGGACCACGCTGCGCACACTGCGGCGGCTGGGGTATTCCGTGGGCGTAGTCTCTGGCGGCTTCCGGCAGGTCATCGACCCGCTGGCGCATGAGCTGATGCTGGACTTCGTCGCCGCCAACCAGTTGGAGATCGTCGACGGCAAAATCACCGGGCGTGTCCTCGGTCCGATCATCGACCGGGCGGGTAAAGCCAAGGCGCTGCGGGACTTTGCGCATCAGGCCGGCGTGCCGATGGAGCAGACGGTCGCGGTCGGTGACGGCGCCAACGACATCGACATGCTGGCCGCTGCGGGCCTGGGTATCGCATTCAACGCCAAACCCGCGCTGCGGGAAGTCGCCGATGCGTCGCTGAGCCATCCGTACCTGGACACCGTGCTGTTTTTGCTCGGCGTCACGCGCGGTGAGATCGAGGCCGCCGACGCGGTCGACGGTGTGGTGCGACGCGTCGAGATCCCACCCGAGTAGCGATCGCAAGCGCGGCGAAGCCGGGCGCAGCGGGTCGCTACGGATCGGAACCGACCGCGTGACCCGACAGCCGCCGCAGCGTCGCGGTACGGCACGATGGTCGGGTGCGCGAAACCGGAAGCCGGAGGTGAAACCAGAGGATTCGAGAGAATCCGAGGGTGGAACCGACCAGACTAACGAGGCAGCCGACCCCGATCTGCTGATCGACTTCAAAGACGTTTCGCTGCGCCGAGATGGGCATCTGCTGGTTGGGCCGGTGAGTTGGTCGGTCGAACTCGACGAACGCTGGGTGATCATCGGGTCCAACGGTGCCGGCAAGACGTCGTTGTTGCGCATCGCCGCAGCCGCCGAGCATCCATCGTCGGGTGTCGCCTATGTGCTCGGAGAGCGCCTCGGCCGGGTCGACATGGCCGAGCTGCGCTCCCGGGTGGGGTTGAGCTCCTCAGCGTTGGCGCAGCGGATTCCCGGCCATGAGGTGGTGCGCGATCTGGTTGTCTCGGCCGGCTACGCGGTGCTGGGTCGGTGGCGGGAACGCTACGAGGACGTCGACTACCACCGGGCGATCGACATGCTGGAAAGCCTGGGCGCCGAGCACCTGGCCGACCGCACCTACGAAACGCTGTCGGAGGGCGAACGCAAGCGGGTGCTGATCGCGCGTGCATTGATGACCGACCCCGAGCTGCTGCTGCTCGACGAACCCGCCGCCGGCCTGGACCTCGGCGGCCGCGAGGAGCTGGTAGCGCGGCTGACCGACTTGGCCGCCGACCCGGACGCTCCGGCGCTGGTCCTGGTCACCCACCACGTCGAGGAGATTCCAATCGGTTTCAGCCATTGCATGCTGATGTCGCAGGGACAGGTCGTCGCAGCGGGTTTGCTGACCGATGTGCTGACCAGCGAGAATTTATCGGCGGCGTTCGGCCAGGCGATCACGGTCGACTCGATCGACGGGCGTTACTTCGCCCGCCGCACTCGCACCCGCGCGGCCCACCGGAGGCGCTGATGAATTCACCGCAAGATCAGCCCCCGCTGACGCCTCGGCCCGCCGCGACCGTGATGCTGATCCGTGACGGCGCAAAGGGCGTCTCTGTTTTCCTGATGCGCCGGCACTCGGCGATGGAGTTCGCCGCCGGGGTGATGGTGTTTCCCGGCGGCGGCGTCGACGACCGCGACCGCAACGCCCAGATCGCTTGGGCTGGACCGCCGCCGTCGTGGTGGGCGCAGCGGTTCGGCATCGAGACCGAGCTGGCCGAAGCGCTGGTGTGCGCTGCGGCCCGCGAGACTTTCGAGGAATGCGGCGTGCTATTCGCCGGCCCGGCCGACGACCCGACCGGCATCGTCGGCGATGCATCGGTGTACCGCGAATCCCGGCTGGCGCTGGCAGACCGGACGTTGTCGTTTGCCGACTTCCTGCGTCGGGAGAATCTCGTGTTGCGGGCTGACCTGCTGCGGCCGTGGGCGAACTGGGTGACACCCGAGGCCGAACGCACCCGCCGCTACGACACCTATTTCTTCGTCGGAGCGTTGCCGGAGGGGCAGCGCGCTGACGGGGAGAACACCGAATCCGATCGTGCGGGTTGGACCACGCCGCAGGCCGCCATCGACGACTTCGCGGGCGGCCGCTGCTTCCTGTTGCCGCCGACCTGGACCCAGCTGGATTCGCTGGACGGACGCACGGTCGCCGATGTGTTGGCCGTAGAGCGTCAGATCGTCACCGTGCAACCGAACGTGGAAATCGATGGCGACAACTGGATATTCGAGTTCTTTGACTCCGACCGCTACCACCAGGCGCGGAAAGCCGGCGGACACCGATGGCGGCTATGAGCGAGTTCGTCAGCATCCACGTGGACGCAGAGCGCCCGGGCGTCGGCACCCTGGTGCTCTCGCGGCCGCCCACCAACGCGATGACCCGGCAGGTCTACCGGGAGATCGGTCAGGCCGCCGCCGAGGTCGCCCAGCGCGACGACATCGCCGCGGTGATCATCTTCGGCGGCCACGAGATCTTCTCCGCCGGCGACGACACGCCGCAACTGCGCACCCTGGCCGTCTCGGAAGCCGAGACCTGGGCACGAGTGCGTCACGACGCCGTCGACGCCGTCGCGGCGATCCCCAAGCCGACCGTCGCCGCAATCACCGGGTACGCGCTGGGCGCCGGCGTAGGCCTGGCGCTGGCCGCCGATTGGCGGGTCAGTGGCGACAACGTGCGGTTCGGTGCGACGGAGATTTTGGCCGGTTTGGTGCCTGATGGCGTCGGCTTGGCGCGACTGATCCGCACGGTCGGGGTCAGCAGGGCCAAGGAACTCGTGTACAGCGGGCGTTTCGTCGACGCTGAGGAGGCGCTGGCCCTGGGTTTGATCGACGAGATGGTGGCCCCTGACGACGTGTACGACGCCGCCGTGGCCTGGGCCGGCCGCTTCGTCGAGGGACCCCAGTACGCGCTGGCCGCGGCCAAGGCGGGTATCGACGAGGTGTTCGAGCTGGCTCCGGCCGAGCGGGTGGCCGCCGAACGCCACCGCTTTGTGGACGTATTCGCCCACGCCATTAAGCTGGCCCTTCGTGACGAGGAGTTCGAAGGCCGCCGGTGACCAGGCGCCGCAACCGCATGCCACCGCCGAGCAGGTTGAGGCCGCCCGCCACGACAGCAAGCTGGCCCAGGTGCTCTACCACGACTGGGAGGCGGAGAACTACGACGAAAAGTGGTCGATCTCCTATGACCAGCGCTGTATCGACTACGCGCGGGACTGCTTCGACGGCGCCGTCCCCGACGACGAGATCTACCGGCTGCCATACGACCGTGCCCTCGAATTAGGTTGCGGCACCGGCTTTTTCTTGCTCAACCTGATTCAGTCCGGCGTCGCGAGGCGCGGTTCGGTCACCGACCTGTCTCCGGGAATGGTGAAAGTCGCGACCCGCAACGGGCAGTCGCTGGGCCTGGACATCGACGGCCGGATCGCCGACGCCGAAGGCATCCCGTATGACGAGAACACGTTTGACCTGGTGGTTGGACATGCCGTCCTGCACCATATTCCCGACGTGGAGCAGTCGCTGCGTGAGGTGCTGCGGGTACTCCGGCCGGGTGGCCGCTTCGTATTCGCCGGCGAGCCGACCACCGTCGGCAACGGCTACGCCCGCACGCTGGCGGACCTGACGTGGAACGTCACCATCCGGGCTGTGAAGTTGCCCGGACTGGGAAGCTGGCGCCGTCCGCAGGCCGAGCTCGACGAGAACTCACGGGCCGCCGCTCTGGAGTGGGTGGTCGACTTGCACACGTTTGACCCGCGTGACCTGGAGAGGATGGCCACCGACGCCGGCGCCGTTCAGGTCGAGACCTCCACCGTCGAATTCACTGCCGCGATGTTGGGCTGGCCGCTCCGGACATTCGAAGCGACGGTACCGCCGGATCGGCTGGGCTGGGCCTGGGCGAGGTTCGCCTTCACCGGCTGGAAGATGCTGAGCTGGGTGGATGCCAACGTGTGGCGTCGGATGGTGCCCAAAGGCTGGTTCTACAACGTGATGATCACCGGGATCAAGCCGTCCTGAACTTCGGGCTCGATGACGTTGCTTACCTGACATCGGAGGCGGGCCGCGCGGCGCTGAGCGTGGTGGACGGGCTGCCGTTGACCGACCGTGTCGCCGAAATCGCTTCTCTGCGAAAGCAATTCGGTGACAGGACGCCCGCGCTGGTCGAAACGGTGCTGCTGCGTCGGCGCGCGGCCGACAAGCTGCCGGGTACCGGCGAGTGGCTGTTCACCGACGAGGCGCTGCAGCAAGCCAGCGCTGCACCCGTCGCATCGCATCGGGCGCAACGGTTGGCCGGCCGCGTCGTGCACGATGTGACCTGCTCGATCGGTACCGAACTCGCGGCACTGGGCGACTCAGCGGCACGAGTGCTCGGCAGCGACATCGACCCCGTGCGGCTGGCGATGGCTCAGCACAACCTGGGTGGCGCCATCGACCTGTGCCGCGCCGATGCATTGCACCCGGTGACTCGCGACGCGGTGATACTGGCCGACCCGGCGCGGCGCGATGCCGGACGGCGGCGCTTCAACCCACGTGACTACCAACCCGCTTTGGACCGGCTATTCGAGGTCTATCGCGGCCGGGAGCTAGCCGTAAAGTGTGCTCCCGGAATCGATTTCGACGCTGTGTCCCGCGTTGGATTCGATGGCGAGATCGAGATCACCTCCTATCAAGGGTCGGTGCGGGAGGCATGCCTGTGGTCGACGGGATTGGCCGAGCGAGGTGTGCACCGTCGAGCCAGCATCCTGGACCGCGGCGAACAGATCAGTGACGCCGAGCCGGACGTCTGCCCGGTGCGGCCCGCCGGCCGGTGGATCGTCGATCCCGACGGCTCGGTGGTGCGGGCCGGTCTGGTGCGCCACTACGCCGCGCGGCACGGGCTGTGGCAGCTCGACCCGCACATTGCCTACCTGTCCGGGGACCACTTGCCCACGGGCATGCGTGGGTTCGAGGTTGTCCAGCAGCTGCCGTTTGATGAGCGTCGGTTACGTCAAGCGCTTGCGGCGTTGGACTGCGGCGCGTTGGAGATTTTGGTACGCGGTGTGGATGTCGACCCCGCGGCGCTGCGACGGCGGTTGGCATTGCGCGGCAGCGACTCGTTGACGGTGGTGATTACCCGACTCGGCTCGGGTGCAGCCGCGCGCGGGACGGTGTTCGTGTGTCGGCCGTCGCGGTGACGGAGCCGTTCAGCGCTGCGATCAACTGTCATGTTGGCGATAATTTCGAAAGCTTAGTGCGCGGAACCGCTTTCGCCGCAGGCAGCCGACCACTTTGCCAGCTAGCAGACCAAGAAAACTGAGACGGCCGTCGGGTTTTTTTCAGATTTTCTATACATCTCTCTTAGCTGTCGTTAAGCTAAGAAGGTTCAGCGCACGCCTCGCTGAATGAAACATCCCGCGCCCGGTGAGGGCGCGGCGGGGAAGGGAAAACCCATGATGAACGCTCGTGGTATCGCTCGTGTAGGCATGTTGGCGGTGGGGTTGGGCGTTGGGGCGGCCATCGCCTCGACGCCAGGGACCGCCTCAGCCGACACATCCACCGACTGGTTGTCGTCGCTCGATAGTCTGCTGGGTGGGGCTCTCCCCGGCGCCGACACGGCGGCATCAGCTCTGGATATTCAGATCTCGATCAACGGTATGGACCTGCTCCCCACAGCAGGCAACGCGGCGACCGCCAACTCTGGCCTGGGGGACTTCGCGATCGCCATCGGTAACGGCGCCACCGCCAACGCCACCGGCGGCGCCGGCAACTATGCCCTCGCCGACGGCACCGACGCTTTGGCCAACGCGGGCGGGGGGTCCAGTAGCTCGACCTTCGACACCGCCATCGACATCGGCAACAACACCCCGACCACCGAGGGCTTCCCCGACGGCGCCTTCGCCGGCGCCGCCAGCCTTATCGATAACCCCAACGGCGGGACCGGCAGCTTCGACACCGCCATCGACATCGGCAACAACGGTCCCGACCCCACTGCGCCGATCATCGACGGCAACTCCGGCGCGTTCGCCGGCGCCGGCGGCCTGGTCGGATTGAGTGGGAACGGCAACAACGACACCGCTATCGACTTCGGCAACAACAATGGCTTCGGTCTTGGCCCCGCCGCCGTCGACGGCAACTCCGACAGCGCCAGCCAGTCCGGCAACTTCACCGGCGATAACCTGGGTTCGTTTGCGGGCATCGGCAACAACGACATCGCCTCCGAGGTCGGCAATGGGAGCAACGCGGTGGCCGGCGGCAGCTTCGCAGACACCAGCCTTACCGGCAACAACGACATCGCCTACGTGTTCGACCCCACAGGCACCATGGGCAGCAACGCGTTCTCCGGCGCCGATACTGCGTCCGGCAATTCGGACCTCGCCGCCGTCTTGGGTGTTGACAACATGACCGCCACCGCTCAAAACGCCAATTTCCTGTACGACATCATCACGCTCTTCGGTACCGTGCCCGGCTCCGCGGCGGTCGATACCAGCAGCAACTTCCTCACCGACCTGCTGTCCTTGTTCTAAGCCACTGTCCTCCTAGCGGGTCAGCGGGCACTGTCGCGCAGCCTCGCGCGACGGTGGCTGCTGACCCGCCGAGGTATTTGACCGCGTCGGCGGCGGAGGTTTCCCGTCCGTCGCGATAGGGGCCCGGGTAGTCTGTCGAGACGGCATTTCAGCCGCTCCCAGTCTGCGAGGACAAGTCGACCGATGCGCAACTTGATCGCGGCCGCGCTGACCGCGGCCGGGGCCCTGCTGGGCTGGGCCGGCGGCCCGGTCGCCGCGGCAGACTCGGCTTGCACCAGCATGGGCGGCGATGTCGAGGGTGAGCAGACGTGCCACGTGCATGCCACCAACTCGACCTACAGCCTGGACATGAAGTTCCCACTCGACTATCCCGACGAGCAGGCGCTGACCGACTACGTCAGCCAGAACCGGGACGGATTCGTCAACGTCGTGCAGACGTCGTCGCAGACGTCGGGATCCCGCGATGTGCCGTACCAGATGGAGGTGACCTCCGAGCAGTACCACTCCGGGCAACCCCCCGGCGGCACCCGAAGCGTGGTGGTCAAGGTTTTCGAGGATCTCGGCGGCCCGCGGCCGTCTACCTCCTACAAGGGTTTCAACTACGACGTCGGCGCGCAGAAGCCGATCACCTTCGACACGCTTTTCGCGCCCAACAGCAAACCGCTTGACTCCATCTTTCCGATCGTCCAGCGAGAGGTGGGACGCCAAACCGGGTTCGGCGGTGCGATCCTGCCCGGTTCCGGCCTCGATTCCTCGCACTACCAGAACTTCGCCATCACCGACGACGAGCTGATCTTCTACTTCGCACCGGGAGAGCTACTGCCGGCGTCGATCGCCGGTGCCACCCAGGTTCACGTGCCGCGCAACGCCGTCCCGCCGCTGACGGTCAAGGGCTAGACGGGGCCCGCCTGCAATTCCGTCGCCGCGGCGCCAAAGGCCACTGCTAACTGGGCGATACCACTACTGCGGCTGGTGTTCTGCGCCGACGGGTACTGCATGGCCGGATCATTCGACACCCAGACCATCCTTGCCGAGGTGATGCCTTCGGGCCAGTCAGTTCGGCGCGAAGCTATACACCTGGCCATCGCTGGTGGCGGTGACTACCCGGCGGTCGTGGCCGACCGACACGCCGACCGGGTAGCCGGTCGCCTCAGGCAACGGGAAGTTCCCGAGGGTCCGGCCGCTGCCCGGATCGAAGGCCAACAGCGACATACCCCGTGCTCCCTCGCCGGGGCCGCCGGTCACCACGACGTAGCCGACGCCCTGGCCGGCCAGACTCGACGTCGACAGCGGGCTGACGTCGTTGCGGCGCCAGAGCTGCTGGGCGTGGTCGCCAGCGTCCTTGAAGGCGACCAGCCGGGTATCCGGGCCGCCCCCCGACGCGATTAACCCGCTCGGCGTCACCGAGGGCGGGGTCTGCGCAAGGAACTTCAGCGGCACAGACCATTTCGGCTTGCCGTCGGCGGCGTGCAGCGCCCACAATCGCTCGTCGCGGCCATTGACGTAAATCGTCGACCCGTCGCTGGACAGCACCGGGCTGGCTATCACCCCGCCGCTCACCGCATCGCTGGTCCATTCACGCGTGAGCAGCGGGCTTTCGCCTGGGTGGTACTTCAACGCGGTCAGCACCGGCGCGGGGGCACCCGGCTGCCACAGACCCACCACCACCATCCCGCTGGCTGCCGCGAACGCCGGCGCCGCGGCGACCGGGCAGCCGACCCGGGCCGGTCCGCAATCGGAGAGCCCACGGGTGAAGTCGGCCGGATCGACGTTGTCCACCAGGTCCATCGCATTGCCGATGACGGTGCCGCGGTGTGCGTCGAAAACCTGCACCTGCCCCAGGTGCGTGACAACGAGCAGTTGACTATCCCCGAGAATCCTTGGCGTAGAAGGCATTCCGATTACCGGTCGGCGCCAACGGATCCACTGGGTGACGGGAAACGACAGTATCGCCCCGGGCTGGCCGACATAGAGGTTGTCGAAGCCGTCGAGCAACGGGCCGGAGATGCCGCCGCCCTGGAATAGTCGGGTGCACCAGCGCTGCCTGCCGTTGTCGTTGTTCTCCCACTCCATCAGCGAGCAGCCGCCCGGTGTTTGCGCGTTGAGTGCCATCCAATTTCGGGAGCTGAGCGCCGGTGCCACCGCCAGCGAGCCCTTGACCGAGCGTGTCCAGCGCAGGGTCAGGTTGGTAGCCCCGGACGTCGCGGTGTAGCTGCTGTTGGACGCATCGCCGTATTGCGCGGGCCAGCCCTGGGCGGGCACGGTGTCGACCCACGAGTCGGTATTGCTACAGCCGGCCAGGGTGGCCGTCAGAACGACCGTCGATACCGTGCATGACCAACGCCGCAGCGCACGTCGGGGGACTGGCCAGAACACGGTGTGGCTTCCAAATCCTTCCCGGAACGTGGGGCATGAGCTGCGGTCGAGTACAGCCGAGGGTAACCCGTGGCACTTCGCGCAGCCCTGATTGCCCCGCTTCTGCGCCCGCCCCGTTCCGGCGTGCATCGGTCGCGGCGCTAGGCTTTCCGGCCATGACGACAATGTGGGGGGCACCTCTGCATCGCCGCTGGCGGGGATCGATGCTGCGTGACCCACGCCAGGCCAAGTTCCTGACGCTGGCATCGCTGAAATGGGTGCTGGCCAACCGCGCCTACACCCCGTGGTATTTGGTCCGCTACTGGCGGTTGCTGAAGTTCAAGTTGGCCAACCCGCACATCATTACCCGCGGCATGGTTTTCCTGGGCAAAGGTGTCGAGATCCATTCGACCCCGGAACTGGCGCAGCTGGAGATCGGACGATGGGTGCACATCGGCGACAAGAACACCATCCGCGCACACGAGGGCTCGCTGCGGTTCGGCGACAAGGTGGTACTGGGCCGCGACAACGTCATCAATTGCTACCTCGACATTGAGCTCGGCGATTCGGTGCTGATTGCCGACTGGTGCTACGTCTGCGATTTCGACCACCGAATGGACGACATCAATCTGCCAATCAAGGACCAGGGCATTGTCAAGGGCCCAGTCCGGATCGGGCCGGACACGTGGGTCGGAGTCAAGGCGACGGTGCTGCGCGGGACCACCATCGGGCGGGGCTGCGTGCTGGGATCGCACGCCGTGGTCAAGGGCAATGTGCCCGACTATTCGATCGCGGTCGGCGCGCCGGCCAAGGTGGTCAAAAACCGGCAGCTCGCCTGGGAGACGTCGGCTGCGCAGCGCGCCGAACTGGCGGCGGCACTAGCCGATATCGAACGCAAAAAAGCGACCCGCTAAGGCTTTTCAGTTGATCCCTTGGTAGTGCAAATCAGGCGGACTCAGTATCTTTTGTGAAATCGCTGGTTGCGGTGGCGCGCGCAGTTGCCGACTTGGGTTGCTGCGCAACCAGTTCGCTCTCGAACGTCGACATCGCGGCGATCATCGCAACGAATACTCGATGAGCCGCGATAAGGTCCGTGTCGGCCAGCTCGGCAAGCGCGCAACTGAGATGGACACTCAGCGGGGTAAAGAACGTCTGTGCCAATTCCATTCCGCTGTTTTCGTAGCGGAGGAGTGCTTTTCGTCGATCCGCTGGATCCGCTTCACGCCGGACATGACCGGCGTCGATCATCCGATCGACCAGGTAGGTGATCGCGGCCGGTGAGACGTTCATGCGCTGCCGTAGTTGAGCCATGGTCAATGGTGTTCCGGCAGTTTCGGCAATCATGACATGCAGCAAGGCGTGGAAGTCGTTGCTGCTCACGTTGTTCTGGCGTGCGAAATAGCGACCTATCCGATCAGACTGCGCTGTGACTGCCCGCATATCTGCGGACATCAGCTCCTCCAGGTCTGCTCGGTTTGGTGAACTCTTTGTGCCCCGCTTAGTCACCTAACCGCATCCTTCTTGGCGATTGCTCGAACAGCGTATCGGACACCCGGTGGGTCAGCGGCAATACGCCGGTAACTTCGGAACGTGTGCGATGGCGGCGTCTAAGCGCCGCAAATCGCGATTAGCATATCGAACCGATCTTGACAGCGAGGTCTTTTGCATATCTGGTGAGATGATCAAATTGACGCAACTGAGCCAAATCGCCCCTTGCTGGGACGCTGGCACGTCAGGTCAGCGGATGATCGCCCGCAATAACCCGCTCGGCGATTAATGCAACCGGCAATCGGTCCGGGAAACAGTCGTCGGCGAATCGCTTCCGCGCAGCCCCTTCACCGGCGTAGCGGGCGAAGCCATACCGGGCATGGACCGGCGGACGTTGTTCGGGCGCAGGCAATCTGATGGCTTATCGTGTGGCCATGAACGCCGCCCAGCGGGAACGAAGCGCCCTCGTCGACACCCTGCGCACAGTCGGGCCCGACGCGCCCACCCTCTGCGCGGGCTGGACCACCCGTGACCTGGCAGCCCACCTCGTGGTGCGGGAACGGAGGCTGGACGCGACGCCCGGGATCGCGATTGGATTCCTGGCCGGTTACACCGCCAGGGTCCAGCACCAGATGGCGCGGTTCAACAGCTGGGATGACCTGGTCGAGATGGTCGCCTCCGGGCCGCCGGTGTACTCGCCGTTCAAGCTGCTCGACTCGGTCGCCAACCTCGGCGAGATGTTCATCCATCACGAGGATGTGCGCCGCGCCGTCGACGGGTGGCAGCCCAGAGTGCTCGACGAATCGACCGTCGCCGCGCTGCGGCGTCAGCTCGGATTACTGAGCCGCATGACGCTGGCGAAACAGCCGGCCCAGGTTGTCCTGCAGACAACCGAGGGCCAACGGATTGCCCGCGCAGGACGTGGAGATGTCGTCACTGTGACCGGCGAACCGCCGGAGTTGGTGTTGTTCGTTGCTGGTCGCAATGCCGCGCGCATCGAATTCGACGGTAACCCAGAGGCCGTAGCGGCCGTCCGAGCGGCGCGTCGCGGCCTGTGATCAGCGGCGGGTCTGCCGACTAGCGGTCCGGCAGCGCGTGCTCGACGATGGGCAGCCGCGGCAGTGGCTGGCGTTCGCGGCGTTTGGCCGCCAGATACACCTGCGTGGTCTCGTCAGCGACGGTGTGCCAATCGAAATCCGACGTCAGCCGTTCACGCGCGGCCCGGGCCCGGCGTTGGGCGGCGACCGGATCGTCAAGCACGGCGCGGACCGCTTTGGCTAGCCGCGTTACATCCCGGGGCGGACAAGAGATCCCGGTCTCGCCGTCGATCACCGCCTCACCCAGGCCGCCGATGTTCGACGTCACCAACGGTGCTCCCGCCGCCGCAGCCTCCAGCGCCACCAACCCGAACGGCTCGTAGTGGCTGGGCAGCACCGCGGCGTCGGCGCGATGCAGCGCCGCCAAGAGCTCGTCGTGATCGAGCCGCCCGACGAACCGGGTTGCCTTGAGCACCCGATGTTTACGAGCCTGCTCGACGAGCCAATCCAGCTGGGTTCCGTCGCCGGCGATCGTCAACGTGGTACCGGGATGGGCGCGTCGGATCCGCGGCAGTGCCGCGATCGCGTCGTGCACACCCTTCTCGTATTCCAGCCGGCCCACAAACAGCAGTTCCGGAGGGCCGGTGCGGCGCCGGCGAGCGGCGAACGGCCAGCGCGCCGCATCGATGCCATTACGGATTACGGTGGTCTCGGCCAGCGCGGGCCCGAATAGCTCGGTGATCTCGTCACACATTGACGCCGAACACGTGATCAGCGAGTCGGATTCGCGTACGAACCACGACTCGACGGCGTGCACCTGCCTGCTCAGCGATCCGGAGACCCATCCGGAATGTCGACCGGCCTCGGTGGCGTGAATCGTGGAAACCATTGGCACGTCGTAAAACTCAGCTAACGCGATGGCTGGATGGGCCACCAGCCAGTCATGTGCGTGTACGACATCGGGGCGCCACGGTTGGTCGCTTGATGTGTCCTTCATCGACAGTCCGGCGCGGACCATGGCGTGGCCCATGGCCAGGGTCCAGGCCATCATGTCCTTGCCGAAGGTGAACTCGTGCGGGTCTTGCGCGGCCGCGACGACGCGGACGTCCTCGTTGATTTCATCCGAGGACGGGTGTGTGCTCGGATCGGTGCCAGTCGGGCGGCGGGACAGCACGACGACCTCATGCCCGGCGGCTGCCAGCGCCGTCGACAAGTGGTGGACGTGGCGGCCGAGCCCACCGATCACCACCGGCGGATACTCCCACGACACCATCAGGACTTTCATCGCGGCAGCCTGCGTGCATCCAGCGCGCCGAACAGCCCGTCGGCTCGGTTCCAGCCATCTGCCAGACGTTGCGCGACCTCCCGGCGGCCCGACGCCAGCGCTCCGGCGATCTCGCGGGTGGCATGGGCGTGCAGATGAGCCCGGTAGCGGGCGTAGTCAGCAGCCGAGTCCTTGCTGACCATGAACGGCCAATCACTGGACACAGTAAGCAATGTCTCGCGCAGGATCTGATCGGCGATTTGGTCGCGGGGGATTGGCCCGTCCAGCGACGCGGTCTGGGCCAGCGCCTTGTCGACGGTGCTCAGCGCGGTGTCGACAACCTCGTTATTGAGTTGCACCAGATCAGACACTTTGTCACCGGCCCACACCTGCCAGTCCTTGCCGGAACCCCAAGAGCTGGGCGGCAATTCGACGGAGTTGCCGACAAAACCCTCGGCGACTGCGTCGCTCAGTGTGCCGATGCGCACCCCGGCCTCCGGCAGCGCCCGCAGGACCCGTTCCAGCCATTCCGGGCCCTCGTACCACCAGTGGCCGAACAACTCGGTGTCGAACGCGGCGATCACGTGCGCCGGTCGCCCGATGCGCTCGGATTCGGCAAGCAATCGGCCACGGACCACGTCAACGAAATCAGCAACGTGGCTATCGATAGCGCGGTCGGCGCGGTCGGGGTCGTAGGGCGCCTTGGCGTTCGACGGCACGTTGCGGCCGGTGACCCTGGCCGGCTTCAGGCCGGTGCGGTGGTCGCAGGTGTGGAAATCGCGGTAGGCGGCGTTTCCGGGATAGCCGGATTTTGGCGACCACACCCGATAGCTGACCTGCAGGTCACGTCCGAACGCGACGACTCGAGAGTCGCCGACCGGCCGGCCCAGCGCGGTGTCACCGTGCAGCGACGGCCCGTCGACCATGAAATGGCCGACTCCGGCGGAGGCATAGTCGTGTTCCATCCCAGGGGCGTAAGCGCATTCGGGTGCCCAGATGCCAATCGGCGTGTGCGCCAACCGCTGCCGGGCATCGGCTAGGCCCTCGCGCAGCGCGAACTCGCGCAGCCGCGGCGTCAGCAACGGCTGAAACGGATGCGCCAGCGGACCGCCCAGCAATTCAACGGTGCCGGCGTCGATCAGCCCGCGTAGCAGCGGGCTTCCGCCGTGGCGCCACCAGGTGGAGAAATCATCAAGCGCCTGCTCGGTCTCGGCGAACTCACGAATCCCAAACGACCGCAATGCTTCTGGCGTGCATGACGTCGCCGCATCCGACAAGTCTCCGGGACGGATGCTGGCCGCCTCGGCAGCGCGTAGTTGCCAGTTGGCCAACCAGTGGTACA
>NZ_JBAPPI010000656.1:0-1738 GCF_049280035.1 Mycobacterium sp.
GCGGTGTGGTTCACGGAAGGCGCCGACTCCGACCGTCTGCCCTACGGTGGCTGTATGACTGCTGTGGAATTGGCAACGCTCGAGGACACCGCGGAAAACAAGATCGCCTGCGTCACCCTGAACCGGCCCAGGCGGTTGAACGCCATCGACGGGTCGCTGATCGACGCCATGGACGACGCATTGGATGCGCTCAGCACCGGCGAGTTCCGGGCGGCGATCTTGACCGGCGCCGGACGCGGATTCTGCGCCGGTGCCGACCTGAGCGGCACCGGGGAGGCCTGGACCAAAACAACGCCGAACAGCCCGCCGTTCAAGGTCAGCTATGACGCCCAGGTTCGGCTGGCCGATCTGTACACCCGGCTTTACGAGCTACCCATCCCGGTGATCGCCGCGGTCAACGGCGTCGCGGTCGGCGGCGGGCTGGCGTTCGCGCTGCACTGCGACATCCGGATCGCCTCTGAGCAAGCCCGGTTCGGCTCGGTTTTCATCAAAGCCGGGTTCTCATCGATGGACATGGGCACCAGCTACTTGTTGCCGAAGCTCGTCGGAGCAGGGGTGGCGCGGGAGCTGATGTTGACCGGTCGCATCATCGAGGCGGACGAGGCGTACCGGATCAGGCTGGTGCACGAAGTGGTGGCGCCCGACGAACTGATGGCGGCCGCGCTGAAGATGGCCCACTCGATCGTGGCCAACAACGCCTACGGGGTATGGCAGACCAAGATCGGCCTGAACACCGCGCTGGATGCGCCAAGCCTGCGGCACGCCAAGGAGATTGAGAACCGCACCCAGATACTGAGCGGGTTCACCAACAATCCGCTGGAGGCTGCTAAGGCGCTTCAGGAGAAGCGGCCCGCGGTGTGGGATCCGCTGTAGCCGTTAGGCTTTGGCGATCACCTTCTCGGCGAACCTCTCCAGGTTGCGGATCTTGGTGTCCAGTGGCTCGGTGTCGGGTCCCATGATGTAGGGAATCCGGAAGCCCACGATGACGTCGGTGACGCCTTTGTCCTCAAGGCGCTTGACGCCGTCGAGGGTGAAGCCGTCGGCCGAGATGACATGGATCTCGAACTGGCCGCTCTTGCCTTCCTCCTCGCGAAGCTGCTTGACCCGACCGATGAGCCGGTCGAGTTCTTCGGGTCCGCCGCCGCCGTGCATCCAGCCGTCGGCGCGGGCCGCGCGACGTAGCGCCGCGTCGGCGTGGCCGCCGATCAGGATCGGAATCGGTTGTGTCGGAGCGGGAGTCATCTTCGTTTTGGGTATGTCGTAAAACTCGCCGTGGAATTCGAAGTAGTCGCCGGTGGTCAGGCCGCGGATGATCTCGATGCACTCGTCAATCCGCTTGCCGCGCTTGGCGAATGGGACACCCATCAACTCGTAGTCCTCGGGCCACGGGCTGGTGCCGACCCCGAGTCCGACGCGGTTGCCGATCAGTGCCGCCAGCGAACCGGCCTGTTTGGCGACCAACGCCGGCGGCCTGATCGGGAGCTTGAGGACGAAGAAGTTGAACCGCAGTGTTGTCGTCACCGCGCCCAGCGCGGCGGTCAGCACGAACGTCTCGATGAACGCCTTGCCGTCCAGGAACTCGCGGTTGCCGTCGGGGGTGTAGGGATATTTCGAGTCCGACTCGAACGGGTAGGCGACGCTGTCCGCAATCGTCATGCTGTCATAGCCGGCGGCTTCCGCGGCTTTCGCCAGCGGAATGTAGAACGTCGGGTCCGTCATTGCCTCGGCATAGCTGAAC
>NZ_JBAPPI010000657.1:0-1509 GCF_049280035.1 Mycobacterium sp.
TCACCGCCGCCAGCGACCGCCTGGGCCGCGTCGAGATCGAAGCCACCCAGAAATACCGCCAGCCGGCGAAACAACACCCGTTCGGGCTCGGTCAGCAGGGCGTGCGACCAGTCCACCGAGGCGCGCAGGGTCTGCTGGCGGCGCACCGCGGTGCGCGCACCACCGGTCAACAACCTGAACCGGTCATGCAGGCTGTCGAGGATCTCGGCCAGCGACAACGCGCGCACCCGCGCCGCCGCCAGCTCGATGGCCAGCGGCACCCCATCCAGGCGCGCGCAGATCTCGCCCACCGTCGCAGCGTTGTCGTCGGTGACGGCGAAGCCGGGCCGGGCATGGCGGGCCCGGTCGGTGAACAACTCGATCGCTTCGTCGGCCAGCGACAGCGACGGCACCCGCCAGCTCACCTCACCGGCCACCCCGATCGCCTCACGGCTGGTTGCCAGCATGGTCAGCCCCGGCGCGGCGCTCAGGAGGGCGACGACCAGATCGGCGCTGGCATCCAGCAGGTGTTCGCAGTTGTCCAGCACCACCAGCAGCTGACGGTCGCGAACAAACTGCAGCAGGGTGTCCATGGTGGAGCGGCCCGGTTGGTCGGGCAGCCCGAGTGCACGCGCTACCGTCACCGGCACAAGGTTGGGGTCGGTGATGGGCGCCAGGTCCACATACCACACGCCGTCGCCGAACTCGCCGGTCAGCTGTGCCGCGAGCTGTATTGCCAGCCGGGTTTTACCCGCTCCACCGGCGCCGCTCACGGTCACCAGTCGGTTGTGGGCGAGCAGCTCCCGCAGCTGGGTCAGCTCCGTGTCGCGGCCCACGAAACTGGTCAGCTGCACCGGAAGATGGTGGGAAACAACGGCTTTAGACACTCGCAGCGGCGGGAACTCGTTGACCAGGTCGGGATGGCACAGCTGCACTACCCGCTCGGGGCGGGGCAGATCACGCAACGCATGGATGCCCAGATCGGACAGCCAGGTATCGGCGGGCAGCCGCTCGGCCACCAAGCTCTCGGTGGTCCCTGACAGCAGCGTTTGGCCGCCGTGCCCCAGGTCGCGCAGCCGCGCGGTGCGGTTGATCGTCGGGCCGGCGTAGTTGCCTTCATCGCGCAGCTGGATTTCGCCGGTATGCACCCCGATGCGCAACCGGATCGGGGCCAACGGAGCACGCTGCAACTCCAATGCGGTCGCCACCGCATCCGAGGCCCAGGCGAACGCCGCCACGAAGCTATCGCCCTCACCCTGTTCGACGGGGCGCACGCCGTCGTGGGCAGTGATGACATCGGACACGACGTGGTTGAGCCGCGCGATTGCGGCCGTCATCTCCTCGGGCTGGGTCTCCCATAGCCGCGTGGAGCCTTCCACGTCAGCCAACAGCAACGTCACGGTGCCCGTCGGCAACAGACCGCTCACGCCCAGCTCGCTCCAGTCCACCAGCGGCATCTCCGCGCGTGGATCGATCTCGCTCATGCTAGCCAGCATGCAGCCACCACGAACCGCAAAACATCAGCACAAA
>NZ_JBAPPI010000658.1:0-4762 GCF_049280035.1 Mycobacterium sp.
GAACAGGCCCATTCGCGGCCGCCTCCCCGCTATCTCGTTGACTATCGAGGTGCGTACGCGCCGTCGATGCGCCAACCCTAACCGGGCTGGCCTCGCGGCTATGCGTCTAGGTGTTCCTTGCGGCGTAGCTCGTCAACGCGCTGCACGATGTCGTGTTGCGACTCCGCGGACAAACCGCTGGCGCGAAGCGCGATACGTCGAACGCCCTCATCGCGCATGGTGATCAGCCACGCCAACTCTTTCTCGAGTTTTTCGTAGTACTCATCGTCGGTGAAGTAGGCGGGCTTGATGCGGAAGAAGTTCGCCAGCGCAGCCATAGTGGCAGACGACGGGTTCGTGCGGTTGCCGGAGCGTAGCTGCGACAGGTAGGGAGCAGACATTGTGATGCCCTCCGCCTTGAGCGCCGCGATCACCTCGGCGGAGGTATGCGGCCCCCGTCCCGGCGGATAAACCGTGTCGAACAGGCGGTTCAGGCGGGCAGAAAACGTCGTGCTCATCGATATGACCTCCACCGGGTCGGTGCAATATTTATTTCCGTTGTGGTATTTGCTGATCATCGTAGCGAGTGTTATCGCCGCAACCAAGTGCAAACTTGGCGAGAATTGCTGCCCGCAGCCGTGGCGCGAGTTGGCGACGCCGTTAGAGCGCGCCAAGCTCGACATTCAGCGAATTCACATGATGTAGCAAGCGAATTGTGTTCGCGCGTCGTTACCGCAGCGCGACCTCGTCGCAGCACGAGGCTTCGTTGGTACAGCTGATCGGATTCTATGGCAACCGACACGCCATGCCGACGTCCCAAAAAGCAGATTTGCTGTCGTCGGCTGCTGCGGTACCTGCGAGCGCGGTTTTGGGCATGCCCGCGACCTGACTAGTCTTCGCCGGAACGCCTCAAGCAGCGAGCAGCATCGCCAGAATTGCGGTGTCGGGATGGCTGATGGGGTCGACACCGACGCGGCTCACCACCGAGGTGATCGTGCCGTCGGCTTCTGCCTCCACCCAGGCAGCACGGTGCTCCAGCCCCAGATACGGCAGCCCGGGCAGCAGCACGCATCCCGACGCCGCGCCATTGCATTCGGGCAACGACGGCGTGGTCTCCGAGGGCGGATGCAGCATCAACAGTGCCGGCGGCTGACGATCAGCGAAATAACCTGGCCGAATAGCGGATTCGCCGACCACCGGACCCTCCGCCAGTACCAGCCCGACGGTGCCTGGCGCTGGAGTGTCCGGCAGTTCCTCGCGAGCACCGAATACCGTTGTGGTATTTAGCAATCCAGGAAGCGACGCGACCCGGACCGCAACCATCAACAGCTGTGCCCACTCCTTCGTCGAGTCGGGCCAACGCCCGGAAATCACAAACCCTTTCAGGGCACCACGAGAATGGAACGGGGCCACTTCGACGGCCCGGCCTGACCCGGTTTCCATTTCGCCCTCCGCCATACTTAGGTTCGGGTATCCAGCGATACGCCGGTGGGTCGATAGCTCAGCATGCGTCAGCGGATGAATACCCGCAAGCTGACACGAGCAACCAACGCACAACTTGGGCAAAAAGAAATACGGCTGAAATAGTGAACGGGACGCCGCGCGAATGGCGCGACGCCCCGAACAGGCGAATTGAACCGGACTCAGCCGGCGATCAGCCCCTTAGCCTTCGAAGTCGCGGCCGCGTAACGCGATTGCACATCCTCCCAGTTCACGACGTTCCAGAACGCCTTGGCGAAGTCGGCCTTGACGTTCTTGTACTGCAGGTAGAAAGCGTGCTCCCACATGTCGAGGACCAGCAGCGGAACGACGCCGAGCGGAAAGTTGGTCTGGTGGTCGTAAACCTGGAATACCAAGAGCTTCTGGCCGAGGCTGTCCCAGCCGAGGGCTGCCCAGCCCGAACCCTGCACGGTGGTGGCAGCCGAGGTGAACTGACCGCGGAACTTGTCGAACGATCCGAAGGCGTCATCAATGGCGGCCGCGAGTTCGCCGGTCGGCTTGTCACCACCGTTGGGGGACAAGTTCTTACACCACAGGCTGTGATTGACATGCCCGGCCAGATTGAACGCCAGGTTCTTCTCGTACAGCAGAATCGCCGAGAAATCCTCTTTGGCGCGCACCTCTTCCAGTTTGGCCAGGGCGTCGTTAGCGCCCTTGACGTAGGTGGCGTGGTGCTTGTCGTGGTGAAGCTCGTTGATTTGACCCGAGATATGCGGCTCCAGTGCTCCGTAGTCCCAGTCCAAGTCGGGCAAAGTGTATTCAGCCACTCCGATTCCTTCCTTCGACGATCGTTGCCGATCTGCTTCTGACGCTCCGCTCGCAGGCTGTCAGCGGAGCGGCGGCTTGGGTTGGTCAACCAAGATCAACCCTGCTCCATCACCGCGCGCACCGCAAGAACGAGTGCGATGGGTGCATACCCAGCGGTGGGATTTCAGAACCAAATAATGACCGCGAGGACCGCCAGCAAAACCAGGGCGATCAGGCCGGCGCGCAAACCGGCAAGCAAGTAGGAGCGATTGCACGTCGCCGAATTGGTGTACCAACGCGACGACGACCCCGCCGACTGCGGTCCGATCGGTTGCGTTGTCATCCGATGGCCCCGACCTTTACGTCCAACACTCCCCCAGTGAGATGAGTCACAACTACTCCTAGTGGTCGCGATCATAACCCCTTGCGAACCGGCGGGAAAATTCAACCGCACGCGGGTGGCTGACCAGCACCTATTTTGCTGGCCGACGACTCCGGCCAACCGGCGATGGACGCCGTCGCGGTGCGCCAGGCCGGTGGCCCGCCGGGGCAGATTCGGTGTGACATCCCCCATAAGGGGGATGTAACGAGTAGCTAAAGGCGCGCTAAGAATTCGCTCAGCGCCCGGCGGATCTGTCGATCGCGACGCGGTTTCCGCCGGTTGTTATCCACAGCGGGTACCCGAGCCGGGGTATTGACCGCGCGTCAATCCGGTCGACCGGGCATGGCTAGTTGTGGATAAACCTGTGGAAACTGTGGATACCGGGTGGTAGCTGGCGGAGGCCTGCTACGCGGCGGGTCGCCGCGTGCCAAGATCGAGCCCATGGACAGTGAACCTGTGGTCGTACAGACCGACGTCGCCGACCTGCCCGCCGAATTCGGCCCGGCGACTGTGTTGCTAGATGTGCGCGAAAACGACGAGTGGCGCCAGGGTCACGCCGCGGGGGCCCGGCACATCCCGATGGGTGAGGTGCCGGCCCGCGTCAATGAGATCGACCCACAGGCGAAGTTGTACGTCGTCTGCAAGGCCGGCGGGCGTTCGCAGAAAGTGGCCGAATATTTGGCCAGCAACGGGTATGCACCCGTCAACGTCAGCGGCGGGATGCTGGCGTGGGCCAACGCCGGACGTCCGGTGGTCACCGACAACGGCAGCCCAGGCAGCATCTGACCGGGGCGTCCCGCGAGCACCATGCCCAAGCAGCCGGTTTTCACCGCTAGGCTGATGCGGTGATTCGCGCGAGCGACGAATTGGTACTGAGCGATGGGGTGGGGGCACCGCCCGCTTGCGGGGGAGAGCGGCGCCAATGATCCAAGTGTGCTCCCAGTGCGGCACACGCTGGAATGTCCGTGATCGGCAGCGTGTGTGGTGTCCGCGTTGTCGCGGGACGCTGCTGGAGCCATCATCTGAGACGCCCGCTGTCGATCAGCGGTGGAGTGCCGGCCCGCGAACACCGCCGCGGTTGCCACCGGGCTATCGCTGGATTGCGGTGCGTCCCGGCCCGCCACCACCCCCACGACGTCGGCGCCGGCCGCTCGGGCCGACCCCGCGATACCTAGTGATACCGCGCTGGGGCCTGCAGGACCGCACCGAATCGGATGGTGCCGGACGCGGTTCGACGGTTCGAAAACCGCCGCCGCCGGCTAGGGTGCACGCCGCACTCTTCGCGACCGTGCTGACGCTGGGCATCGCAGCATTGGTTCACCTGGCGCGCTACCTGTTGCTGATCATCAACCGCAACTCGTTGCTGAATTGGCTGGTGGCTGACGCGGCAGCGCTGCTGAGTGTGTTGGCCAGCCTGGCCGCGATCGCGGCGGTGATCACCTATGCCCTGCTGCTGACGCGGTGGTTGATCGCGCGCCGCGCCGCGGCTTTCGCTCATCACGGTAGGTCGGAAACCCGTACGCCGTGGGCGCTGCGGATCGGCTGTCTGCTGCCGCCATCGGCGGCGATAGCGCTGGCCATCACCTTCGCCGTGATCCTGGTGTCTTTCGGCCATTCACCCAGCTGGGCGCTGATGTTCGGGTCCATGCTGATCTGTTGTCTGCCTTTGCTCGGCGCAATGTGGTCGCTGGTCTATGTCATCGAGCTGGCGAAAACCGAAGACAACTACCCGCGGCTGCGCGGCACCATCTGGTCATGGTGGCTGTTGTGGCTGCTCAGCTGCGTGACTTCGGTTTTCGCATCGGTTACCAGCGGGGCGCAGGACGTCCAGGGCATCGCGAACAACACGGTGGCCATGATCGTCGCCTACCTGCTGGCCTTGGCCGCAGTGATCGCGACTGCGAAGGTTTACGAGGCATTTGAGCGCAAACCGGTCGAACGGCCCGCCCATCGCTGGGTAGTGGTCACCGACGACGGAACCGGCGCGCCGAAATCGGCTCCTGCAGTTGAGTTGACGGGTGAAGAACCGGCAGCATAGTGGTATGTCGCGGGCCGACGAGGTGGTCTCTCGCCACCCGTTCGTGGTCGCCCATCGCGGCTCGTCGGCCGCCCTGCCCGAACACACCTTGGCCGCATACGATCTCGCCCTCAGGG
>NZ_JBAPPI010000659.1:0-1998 GCF_049280035.1 Mycobacterium sp.
GGCCGTGGCTGCGCGTCGAGCACCGGTCCAGGTTAACCGACCTTCCGGACTTTCGTAGCCGATCGGCTACCGCCGTCGGTCTCATAGCAAAGCGATAACTGCGCCCAAGCCTGCAGCTAGTGACCGAGCGCAATCATCGCTGATGACCACCACCACAGAATCTCCTGACATCAATTCAACCAAGGCGCGCCGTCGTGCGATGGGAGTGGTTGTCGCCGGTGCGGCCGCCGTCGCACTGTTCGCGCTATTCGGCACCGGTTGGCCCGGCGCCGCCGAAACAACCGTCGCATCGGCGCCGGTGCAGCTGGTCGATCAGGCAACCACGCCGACGTCCCGCGTGCAGCTGGTCGACGACAGTGATGACGAAGCTCAGCAGGCGGAAAACAACGCGATACAGTCGATAATCCAGTCCGAACAACAGGCCCAACAACAACACGACCAGGCCGAGCAACAGGCTCAGCAAGACGAGCAACAGGCTCAACAAACCGAGCAGCAAGCCAACCAGTAGCCCTGGTCAACCGTCACGCCCATACACTGACCGATCGTGGGCATTCTGTTTGGCTTCGCGCCGTGGATCGTCTATTGGGTGCTTGTCGGTAACGTGCCGTTCCTTGTTGCGGTGTTGGTTGCGTTGGCGCTCGCCGTCGTCGGGCTGGTGGTTGGCCGCGCCACGCGGACACCGGGGCGAGCGCTCGAAATCGGGGCTGTCGCAACATTCTTGGTGCTGACAGCCGCAACGTTGTTGCTCAGCCCGTCGTTGATACAGCGGTGGGCGCAGCCACTGAGCAATGCGGGGATCTTCCTGGTTGCCCTTACCGGCCTGCTGATCGGCAAGCCTTTCGTGCACGAGTTCGCCGCAGCGGGTCAGCCCCCAGGGGTGGTCGAGAGCGATCTGTTCGGCCAAATCACTGCGCGGCTGACCTGGATCTGGGTTGCTGTCTTCGGGGGCATGACGGTGTCGTCGGCAATTCCACCGGTCGTGCAGCGCGACGCGACGATCCTCGACACCAAGACACCCCTGTCGTTCATCTGCTACTGGGTCATCCCATTTTCGTTGTTGGGCCTGGGCGCGCTGGCGACGAAAATCCTGCCCGCCCTGATGCTCGCCCGGGCCGGCGACATCGTTCGAAAGACAACCTTCGTTGCCTACGGCGAGGCCACTATCGACGAGCTGTACTACCTGGCGCAAGAACACGCCAACCGCGAAGTCGGGGCCGGAGAGCAGGCCTACGACGTCAAGGTCGGAGGCCTGGGCACACCGCTGGTGGGCGACGACACCCGACAGTCTTGGCCGTCAACGTACAAGGTGCGTCAGTCTCGTTAGAAGGACGCGCTGCCCGAGGCGGGGTCGCCGCCGCCGGAACCCCCAACCGCGCCCGGGGCACGCAGCGCTTCTGGCACCATGGCGAGGTGTTCAGCGGGTATTCCAGACGCCTGACCGCAACACCGGTGCGAGCTTTGCTGGACCCGCTGATCGTTGCAGTGTTTGCCGCCACCGTGAGCTTGGCCGGCGCAGGCCGTCCGTCTTTCTGGTACGACGAGGCCGCGACAATTTCGGCCTCCTACAGTCGTTCTCTCGCTCAGTTGTGGCAGATGTTGGGCAACGTCGATGCCGTCGAAGGTCTGTACTACGTGCTGATGCACGGCTGGTTCACAATTTTCCCGCCGACGGAGTTCTGGTCCCGGGTGCCAAGCGGTTTGGCTATTGGAGGCGCCGCGGCGGGAGTCGTTGTACTGGGCAAGCAGTTGTCGTCCCGAACTGTCGCCGTGGCCTCCGGACTCGTGTGTGCGATCTTGCCTCGGGCGACGTGGGCAGGCATCGAAGCTCGACCGTATGCCCTTTCGATGATGGCGGCCGTGTGGCTGGCGGTGCTGCTCGTTGATGCCACACGTCGTGACAACGTTTGGGTGTGGCTGTCCTATGGGATTGTCCTGGCAATATCGGTCCTGCTCGACGTGTATCTCCTGCAATTATCTTTCGTCCACGCCGTTTTCATC
>NZ_JBAPPI010000660.1:0-4084 GCF_049280035.1 Mycobacterium sp.
GTTCAGCGGCATCGCGACAGAAGGGACTGTGTTCGTCAACATGGCCGAGATCGATGGCGCGACCCAATCGGAGAGCGCGGCGGCCGCTGATGCCTCCAACGCGGCTGTGCGCAGCCGTTCAAACGAGACCGATGCGGAGCTGACCGCGCGGTTCGAGCGCGACGCGATCCCGCTGCTGGATCAGCTATACGGTGGCGCCCTGCGGATGACCCGCAATCCGGCCGATGCCGAGGATTTGCTCCAGGAAACCATGGTGAAGGCCTACGCCGGCTTTCGCTCGTTCAAAGAGGGCACCAACCTCAAGGCCTGGCTGTACCGCATCCTGACCAACACCTACATCAACAGCTACCGCAAAAAGCAGCGGCAACCGGCGCAATATCCCACCGACGAGATCAGCGACTGGCAGTTGGCTGCCAGCGCCGAACACTCGTCGACCGGCTTGCGTTCCGCCGAGGTCGAGGCTCTTGAAGCGCTGCCCGACACAGAAATCAAAGAAGCGTTGCAGGCGTTGCCCGAAGAGTTTCGGATGGCGGTCTATTACGCCGACGTCGAAGGTTTTCCCTACAAAGAGATCGCCCAGATCATGGACACTCCGATCGGGACGGTGATGTCACGACTGCACCGCGGCAGGCGTCAGCTGCGGGAATTGTTGACCGATGTGGCCAAAGAGCGGGGTTTCATTCGCGGAGGCCAGGCACCCGAGGAGGTCTCGTCATGACGGACTTCCCGGTAGGTGGGGAACCGCAGGTCAAGGCTGAGTGCGCCGAAGTGATCGCCGAGGTATGGACGCTGCTCGATGGTGAATGCACCGCCGACACTCGAGAGAAGCTACGCAAGCATCTCGAAGAATGCCCGCCGTGTTTCCAGCTCTACGGGCTCGAGGAGCGAATCAAGGCGTTGATCGCGACCAAGTGCCGCGGCGAGAGAGCTCCGGAGGGCCTTCGTGAGCGGCTACGGCTCGAAATCAGCCGCACTACGATCATCCGCCGGTAGCGTCGAACGGCCTAATGCATGGGATGCGGGGGCGTCCCCCAACGCCCCCGCAAGCGGGTGATTCCCGTACCGCCCCGTCTATGAGTTAGGGCGCTTACCGTGATTGGCCTTGCTGTACTTGCGGTCTTTCTTCTTGCGGCCACGCTTGGCCATAACTGATCCTCCTCGCAGATGTACTTGCAGGTCAGTTTCCCATGCGTCGGGTGTTGCGTAGCCCTGGGGCTACGCAATCGACCCAGTGCCCACTGGCACAACCGCGCCCGGCTGTCCGGGGACCCCGGCTGTCTGCCCGGCTACGCCAGGCATCTGTCCGGGCATGAAGCCGGGTGTCTGTCCCGGTAGGCCACCGGGCGGCTGTCCGGGCAGGAAGCCGGGTGTCTGTCCCGGTAGACCACCAGGCGTCTGCCCCGGCAGGAAACCGGGTGTCTGTCCCGGTAGGCCACCAGGCGTCTGTCCGGGCAGGAAACCGGGCGTCTGGCCAGGCAGCCCGCCGGGGTAGCCGGGCGTCTGGCCGGGGAGTCCGCCGGGGTAGCCGGGCATCTGGCCGGGGAGCCCGCCGGGGTAGCCAGGCAGACCACCGGGCATCTGTCCAGGCAGCGCACCTGGGTAGCCGCCGGGGATTCCTCCCGGAAGACCGCCGGGCATTCCTCCCGCGAGACCGCCGGGCGACAGGGCGCTGCTCGCGGGCATCAACAGGTCCCCGCTGCCGGGGATGAGGTTATTCATCAAACCGCTCAGTGAGCCGAAGAGCGAATTGGCGATGTTCACGGCACCGCCGGCGCCGGCGTCGGCCCCGCCGAGGCCTGGAACCGGCAGCGGGTCGTCGGCAAGGAATGGTTGCTGGGGTGCGGCCGCGGCGACCCCGGCGCCGAGCCCGATGGTGGCGATTGCTGCCAGCGCAATCCCGATGCCGGCCTTCACTCGGGTCAATGGGCGTCGAGCTGTCGGATTCGCAAACATATTCTCGGACAACGGAATTCCCCTCAAATTTTGCTGAAGCACTAGGTGCGCATCAGACACTCCAATCACTCTGGAAACAATGCTGCTCAAATGTCACATTAACAACACGACACGATCACAGGACGAACTCTATAGGTTCGCTTAGTAATCTTGGAGTTTGCTTACCGATACCCGCGCGATATCAGCAAGTGTCCTCGCACCGGTGAGTGACCTGCGCCGTCGACGCCGACACGACCCGGCGTGGACTCACTCTCTCGCGCTCACGTCAAGTGACTGTGGTTCGATGGAGCAACAGAATTTGGGCAACACCGGCTGGGTGACGAACGGGGTGATGATGGCCGAGGACGTCCGCGCAGAGATCGTGGCTAGCGTGCTCGAAGTCGTGGTCAGCGAGGGCGACCAGATCGGCGAGGGTGACACCCTGGTGTTGTTGGAATCGATGAAGATGGAGATCCCGGTTCTGGCCGAGGTCGCCGGCACAGTCAGCAAGGTCAGTGTTTCGGTGGGAGACGTCATCCAGGCCGGCGACCTTATCGCCGTAATCAGCTAGCCATTGGCTCGTCCGTACCTCTTGGCGGGAGTCGCCGATGTCCACTCTCGGTGACCTGCTCGCCGAACACACCATGCTGCCGGGCAGCGCCGTCGACCACCTGCACGCGGTGGTCGGCGAATGGCAGCTGCTCGCCGATCTTTCGTTCGCCGATTACCTGATGTGAGTTCGCCGCGACGACGGTTCGCTGGTCTGTGTCGCGCAGTGCCGGCCGAATACCGCCCCCACCGTTCTGCTGCGAGACGCGGTCGGTTCCGTGCTGGCCGCCGATCGCGTGCCGCTGATCGCCGCGGCGTTCGAATCCGGCGCCATAGCTCTGGAAAGCGATGCGGGCCAACCACATTCGTGGCAACAGACAGGACTGAACATCGAGGCGGTGCCGGTGCGATACGGCGAGAAGGTGGTCGCGGTGTTGACCCATCAGACGGCCGTCGCCGACACCCACAAATCCAGCCCGCTGGAGACCGCATACCTCGACTGCGCCGCGGACCTCGTCCACATGCTCTCCGAGGGCACTTTTCCCAACGTGGGGGACGTGGCGATGTCGCGCTCCAGCCCGCGGGCAGGTGACGGCTTCATTCGACTCGACGTCAACGGCGTGGTCTCCTACGCCAGCCCGAACGCACTGTCGGCCTACCACCGGATGGGCCTGACCTTGGAGCTGGAGGGCCACAACCTCATCGAGGTCACCCGTCCGCTGATCTCCGACCCGTTCGAGGCCCAAGAACTGGCTACGCATGTGCGCGACTCGCTGGCCGGTGGTGCCAGCATGCGCATCGAGGTCGACGCCGGCGGCGCCACGATGCTGCTGCGGACGCTGCCGCTGGTGGTTCACGGCTCCGCAGCCGGCGCCGCGGTGCTGGTTCGCGACGTCACCGAAGTCAAGCGCCGCGACCGCGCGTTGATCTCCAAGGACGCCACGATCCGGGAAATCCACCACCGGGTGAAGAACAATCTGCAGACCGTGGCGGCGCTGCTGCGCCTGCAAGCCCGCCGGACGACCAACGCCGAGGGCCGAGAGGCGCTCATCGAGTCGGTCCGGCGAGTGTCGTCGATCGCCTTGGTCCACGACGCGCTGTCGATGTCGGTGGACGAGGAGGTCAACCTCGACGAGGTGATCGACCGGATCCTGCCGATCATGAACGATGTGGCGACGGTGGACACACCGATCCGAATCAATCGCGAGGGCATGCTCGGCGTCCTGGATTCCGATCGGGCCACCGCGCTGATCATGGTGATCACCGAACTCGTGCAAAACGCCATCGAGCATGCGTTTGACCCGGCAGCCCGAGAACCCACCGCCGGCTCAGTGACGATACAAGCCGAGCGGTCGGCGCGTTGGCTCGACGTGGTGGTCCACGACAACGGCCGCGGTCTGCCCGAGGGGTTCAGCGTCGAGAAGTCCGACCGACTGGGTCTGCAGATCGTGCGGACATTGGTATCCGCGGAGCTGGACGGCTCGCTGCAGATGCAGGATGCCCCCGAAGGCGGAACCGACGTGGTGTTACGCGTGCCGATCGGTCGTCGCGTCCGCGCCGCGCAATAGCGTTGCACACAACGGTGCGGCCCCGACATCTCGTC
>NZ_JBAPPI010000661.1:0-2798 GCF_049280035.1 Mycobacterium sp.
CTGCAAGACCGGGTGATCGTGGCCGAGTTCAACTTCATGCTGATCGGCGCTGGCTTCTACCGTGACCATTATCGGCGCACCGCCGACGGATGGCGGATCAGCGCGACGGGATATGACCGGACCTACGATGCGACGATGTCGTTGGCGAACCTCGACTTTAAGGTGAGGCCCGGTTGCGCTCTGGCCTAAATCGCTTGTAGCTGAAGGTTATTGAGTGATTGCGATGACGGCGCCGGGCTGCAGCCACTGGATGATCTGCACCAGTTTGGCGTCGTCGATCGCTACGCAGCCCTCGGTCGGGCCACCGTCGGTGGTGTGGAAGAAGAACGCAGCGCCTTTGCCCGGCTGGCGGTCTGGGTTTACGCCCATCACCACCGCATGTTTGTACTGCGGAATCTCGAGGTTTTCACTCGCTCCGGTATCGAACGGGCACTGAGCTTTCTGGCAGACCTGCATCGTGTTGAAGGTCGGGCTGTTGTCATCGCCGCTCCACCAGTGGTTGGAGTCAACCTGCACGTACTTCAGTCCGCCACCGGGATTGGGCGCGGTCCCGAATGCGAACGGCAAGGAGTAGACCCCCATCGGGGTAGCCGGATATCCGCTTTTAGCTTGCGGCGCAAGACCTGCCGATCCGACATGGGCGGGTATGCCGGCCGCCACCGGCTGCCAGCCCGCAGCGCCACGTTGGTAGACGTCCAGTTTTGCGTTCGAACCGCCCACTCCGACAACCGAAACCACTTGGGTCGCATTGCCGACCGAAGGGGCAAACCAGGGTGCGCCGACTGCACCACCCGTTGGAGCTGCGGCCAGGGCGGCAACGGCAATGCACACCGTAGCGCACAGCGAACCCAGCAGTCGGCGCACCGTTTCATGGTCACCGCCGAGCGATCCTGACGTCAAGTAAAGGTTTAGCTTCGATCCGATCACCGCGCGGACGCGACTGGCCGCTGGCCACCTGTCGTCGCTGGCTGCGGCAATATGGTCGTATGCGTCGCACACAGGATCCCAGGGTATAGAAGGCAGGGAATGGCACCGACAGATCGCAGCCGCACGCCGACGGACGGCGGCAATACGACAAAGCTCGCCGTGGCGAGCGGCGTCGGCGTGCCGCCGCTGACGGTCTGGCTGGGATCGGCGATGTACACGTTTCCAGCCGACCGGGACGTCATCCTGGGTCGCGATCGCGGCTGCGACATCTGGTTCCACGACCTCAATCCTGACGACCTCACGCTGATATCGCGGGTGCATGCGATCCTGCGGTTCGACCGCATGCAGTGGGTCGTCGTCGACAAAAGCCAAAACGGGGTCTACGTCGCTGGTTCGCGCGCCACCGTGGTGCCCATCCACGATCGCCTAAGCATCACGCTGGGCAGCCCGCATGGGCCGCAGTTGACCTTCCGGGTCGCCAAATCGCCGACATCGTCGCAACCCCGCAATCCGCGGACGCCCGACCCCATGCCCGACGAGCCCCCAGGCGCCAGCGCGGAGACGACCGCGTTCCGGCCGGTGACCCCGCCTCCGACCCGAGCGCCGACGTCGACCCCGGTTCGTCCGACCGGACCGCAGCCGCCGCCGAGCCGACCGGACCTGCGTCGGCCGATCCGGCGGGTCACGACTCCGCCGCGTACCGGAGGATCGTCGGGTTTGGTAACCGTCGGTCGCGCCAAGACCAACACCGTGGTCGTCGACGACGCGTTGGCCTCCCGCGTGCACGCGGTGGTGGTATCCAGCCCGGCCGGTCTGGAGATCCGCGACAACAACAGCAGCAACGGCACTTTCGTGAACGGCACGCTGATCTCGCGGGCGATGCTGCGCGACGGCGACGTTGTCACGATCGGCAATACCGACCTGCTTGCGACCGGCAGCACCTTGGTACCGCAGCCCGCGGCGGCCCGCACCAGCGGGCTTATCGCGCAAGGGTTGGCGTTGACCGTCGACGGGCGCCAGCTGCTGGAGGATGTGTCCTTCATCGCCAAACCGGGGACGCTGACCGCGGTGATCGGGCCGTCGGGCGCCGGGAAATCCACGCTGGTCAAGCTGATTGGCGGTGCGATGCCGCGCAGCGCCGGTGTGGTCGCATTCGACGGGCACGACGTGCACGCCGAGTACGCCTCGATGCGTTCGCGCATCGGGGTGGTGCCCCAGGACGACGTCGTGCACCGCCAGCTCACCGTCGAGCAGGCGCTCAGCTACGCCGCCGAACTGCGACTGCCGCCCGACACCTCGGCCGACGATCGCAGGCAGGTGGTCGAGCGGGTGCTCGACGAGCTGGAATTGACTCCGCACAAGAAGACTCGCGTCGACAAGCTGTCCGGCGGGCAGCGCAAGCGCGCGTCGGTGGCCATGGAGCTGTTGACCGGCCCGTCGCTGCTGATCCTCGACGAACCGACTTCGGGGCTCGACCCGGCGTTGGACCGGCAGGTCATGACGATGCTGCGCCGGCTCGCCGACGCCGGCCGGGTGGTCATCGTGGTCACGCATTCGCTGACCTACGTGAGCATGTGCGACCAGCTGCTGCTGCTGGCGCCGGGCGGCAAGACCGCCTTCGCCGACGCCCCGTCGCAGATCGGGGCGGCGATGGGCAGCACCGACTGGGCAGACATCTTCGCCCGGGTCAGTACTGACCCCGACGGTGTGCACCGGGCGTTTTTGGCACGCCACCCCGCTGCGGCGCGACGGCCGTCGCCGACCGCCGGCGCGGCACGGCTGGGAAAACCGCCGCAGACCAGCCATTGGCGTCAGGTCTGGACGTTGGCCCGTCGTCAAACCCGGCTGATCACCGCCGATCGCGGCTACTT
>NZ_JBAPPI010000662.1:0-3022 GCF_049280035.1 Mycobacterium sp.
GCGGCTGAAGATCGTCGACAAGCCTGGTCGACGCACACCGGTGTCCTGGGCGACCACCTCACGCAGAACGCCGGACAGCTGCCCGGACATCTCCTCAGCGCTGGCGAACCGCCGCCGCGGATCCGGATCGATCGCGCGACGCAACAACCTGCCGAACGAGTCGTACTTGGCGAGCACTGGGTCGTCTTCGGGAAGCCCGTCGACGTAACGGCCGCCGCGGGCGCGCAATTTCAAGGTCAGAGCCGCCAGCGTGCGGCCGACCGTGTAGATGTCGCTGGCAACCGTCGGGCCTGTCCGCACGATCTCGGGCGCCTGGTAACCCGGTGTGCCATAAAGGTATCCGAACGAGTTGAGCCTTGACACGGCCCCCAGGTCGATCAGTTTGAGCTGCTCCTCGGTGAGCATGATGTTTTCCGGCTTGAGGTCGTTGTAGACCAAACCGATGGAATGCAGATAGCTCAGTGCCGGCAAGATCTCCAACACGTAGGCGATGGCTTCGGCGACGGGCAGCCTCTCGCCCTTGCGGCGTTTGAGCGATTGCCCACCGACGTACTCCATCACGATGTAGCCGACGGGCTCGCCGTGCCGGTCGGTGTGCTCGACGAAATTGAAGATCTGCACGATCGACGGGTGCACCACCTCGGCGAGGAAGCGCCGCTCGGCCATCGCGATCGCTTGGGCCTCGGCGTCGCCGGAATGCACCAAACCCTTGAGCACCACCGGACGGTCGTTGACGTTGCGGTCGAGCGCCAGGTACACCCAGCCCAGTCCACCGTGCGCGATGCAGCCCGTGATTTCGTACTGGCCGGCGACCACGTCGCCCGGATTCAGTTGCGGCAGAAACGAATACGGGCTTCCACAGTGAGGGCACCAGCCTTCCGATTTGGCCTTGCCGTCTGCGCCGGATCGACCTACCGGCCGCCCACAGTTCCAGCAGAACCGTTTCGACTCCGGCACAACCGGATTGGGCATCAATGCTTCGATCGGGTCGATGTCGGGGACCCGTGGGATCTCGACTAGGCCGCCGCCCAGCCGCCGGACCGGCGCCCGCGGTGCCGGCTTCACGCGTTCTTGGGGCTCGGTGTCGAGGATGTGCAACGACGTGGCTTCGGAGTCATCGTCGAATTCGGGGCGGAAGACCGCCTGCGTGGTTACCGGGCGGCCCTGCGATGACGAATCCACCGTCGCGTCGGCGGGCTGGGTGCCCGGGGCGACGTCGCCGTCCTGCAAGCCGTCGTCGCCATTTGGGCGTTCCGGATCCACCGGCTGCTCGGCCATCAGTCCACATACCTCGGGCTCGGCGCGGATGGCGCCGGACCAAGCACCGTTAACCACTTGCGGTACAAGGCGTTCCAGGTGCCGTCGCGACGGATGCGTTCCAGGGTGCCGTTGACGAACCGGACTAGCCCGGTGTTGTCCAGCTTGATCCCGATGCCGTAGGGCTGAGTGCCCATGTTGGGTCCGACGATGTGCAGGTACGGGTCCTGGGACACCAGTCCGGCCAGGATGGAGTCATCGGTGCTGACAGCGTCGACTTCCCGCTGCTGCAGCGTCACCAGACAGTCGGCCCAGTTCACCACCTCGACCACGATCGGCGGCGGCGCGATCTCCCGGATCCGGTGCAGGGACGTGGTGCCTCTCGCGACGCAGACCCGCTTGCCGGACAGGTCGGGCGGCTTGGTGATCGGGGAGTCGCGTGACGCCAGGATGCGCTGGGTGGCGTCGAGGTAAACGGTGGAGAAGTTGACATGTTTGCGCCGTTCGCAGGTGATGGTCATCGTCTTGACGACGACGTCGACCTCCGACTTTTCCAGCGCGGTGATGCGCTCGTCAGACGACAGGATCCGGTACTCGACCTGCGACGGGGTGCCGAAGATATCGCGCGCCACCTCGCCGGCAATGTCGACATCGAAGCCGACGATTTCACCGGTGATCGGGTCGCGGAAGCTGAACAGGTTGCTGCCGATGTCCAGGCCTACGATCAGCCGGCCGCGGGCACGGATGTTCGCCACCGCCGCGTCGGCATCGACCGGGTTGTCAAATGGCCGCAGGCTGGCGGTGGGGTTGCAACTGTCGGCGGAGGTGTCCGGCGGCAAGGGCGGCTTCGGTGGCATCTCCTGCATACGGGCCGGTGTCGGGGGCAGCAGTGTCGGCACCGGCGTCACCACCATGGCGCCCGACTCGCTACACCCGGCCAACACCGTGGCGATCGCCAGCGCGGCGCACAGGATACGGACGGGGCGCCGGATCATCGGTACTCGCTCAGCCGCGGCCACAGACCGAGAGCGACCGCGACGGCCGCGCCCAGGCTGAGCACGACACCGCCGACCGTTGCGCCGGCCAGTCCGCGGCGCGCGTTGAGGATGTCGTCGCGTAGTTGGTTGCGGCTTTGCTCCATCGCCTTACCCAGGGCGCGGTCGAGTTTATCGAACGCGGGGGTGGAGTCGTGCTCGCCGGTGCCCAGCGCGACCTGGGTGGCGGCCCGATAATTGCCGACCGAAATGTAGGAGTTGATCCGGTCGTCGGCCCTCCGCCACTGGGTGAGCAATTGATCGGCGCCCTGCAAGTCGCCCTTGTCGACGGCGTCGGGGCGAGCGAGATATTCGTCGAGCTTCTTGTGCATGTCGTCGATGCGATCGTAGAAGGAGGGCTTTTGGACCTCTTCGTCCCCGCGCCGGATCAGCGACAGCGTCTCGACGGCACGGGCCTGCTGAGCCTTGATGGACAGATCCGTGATGGTCTTCAGCGACTCTGCCCCAGTGTTTTTGGCACTAACGCTAGCGCCGGTGGAAATCCAAAGAGCAATGACCAACCAGACCACCATAACGAGAATCGCGAGTGCGCCGGCGACAAGACCGGGGTTGATTCGCCGTTTGGTGTGGCGGGCCAGCCAGCGGTGCGAGAACGCGCCGAACAACCCCGTGGCGAAGACGACGAGAATGACCGGCGCCGGGATCTGCGTCGAGGCCGTGGTTTCGTCGTCCACCCGCTTCGACGTCTCGCGATAGAGCCGCTGCGCTTC
>NZ_JBAPPI010000663.1:0-3106 GCF_049280035.1 Mycobacterium sp.
CCGCCGACGAGTCGGAGCAGCCGGGCGACACGTTGCCGCCGCGGCGCGCGGTGCTGGTTGCCGATGTTAAAGACGCAGGAGCCGTGACGTTGCGCCCGGATCTCGATGACGCCGTCGTGCGGATCGCGGCCCCGGTGGCGATCGACGATGTGATCGCCGCGTTCGTCGACAATGCCGCCGCGGAGGCCGATGTCACGGCGGCGATCAAGGTCATTGACGAGGCTGACCTCGGTGACGAAGACGCCGAGCTGACGGTTGGCGACGCGCAGGACCACGATCTGGCCTGGTACGCCACCCAAGAGCTGCCGTTTCTGCTCGAGCTGCTCTAGCCCTGGCTACGGTACCGTAGGTTACGGTACCGTAGGTTGGGAGGGCAGGAGTTTTCCCAATGGACAGGAAAATCGCGAGGGTCACAGCCAACGTCGTCGAGACCAAGCCGATTACGGTGGCTGGCGTGGACACCCATCCCGGCTGGCACGTGTTGCGCAGCCTCGCCCATCGCATCACCACACCGCTGCTGCCCGACGACTATATGAAGTTGGCCAATCCGCTGTGGTCGGCGCGGGAATTGCGGGGTCGGATCCTCCAGGTCCGGCGAGAGACGCACGACTCGGCGACGCTGGTCATCAAGCCGGGCTGGGGCTTCAGCTTCGACTATGAGCCCGGTCAGTACATGGGGATCGGGCTGCTGGTTGACGGCCGCTGGCGGTGGCGCTCGTATTCGCTGACGTCCAGCCCGGTCAAGGGCGCCCGCACGGTGACGATCACGGTGAAGGCAATGCCCGAGGGCTTCCTTTCCGCCCACCTGGTGGGCGGCGTCACGCCCGGAACGATCGTGCGGTTGGCCGCGCCGCAAGGGAATTTCGTGCTGCCCGATCCGGCGCCACCGGCCGTGTTGTTCATCACAGCCGGGTCGGGCATCACCCCGGTGATGTCGATGCTGCGCACGCTGGTTCGCCACGATCAGATCACCGATGTGATCCATCTGCATTCTGCGCCCACCGCCGATGACGTGATGTTCGGCGCGGAGCTTGATCAACTGGCCCGCGATCATTCGGGATATCGGCTGCGGCTGCGCACGACGCGCAGCCAGGGACGGCTGGATCTGGCGCGGCTCGACACCGAGGTGCCGGACTGGCGCGAGCGGCAGACCTGGGCGTGTGGACCCGAAGCCATGCTCAACGCGGCCGAGCGCGCCTGGTCGGCGGCCGGTGTTCAGGACCGCTTGCACCTCGAGCGCTTTGCGGTGTCGCGCGCGGCTCCGGCCGGCGCCGGCGGCACGGTAACTTTTGTGAAGAGCGCAAAAAGCACCACCGCCGATGCGGCGACCTCGCTGATGGATGCCGGTGAGCGGATGGGCGTGCAGATGCCATTCGGCTGTCGGATGGGGATCTGCCAATCCTGCGTGGTCGGCCTGGTGGAAGGCCATGTTCGGGACCTGCGAACCGGTGTTGTACATGAACCGGGAACACGCGTACAGACCTGCATTTCGGCCGCATCGGGCGATTGCATACTCGACGTATAGGTGTTACTCACTGGTAACCTACGGTTTCGTAGGTTACGATAGCGTAGGTCAGTAACTGCAAGACTACGGAGAGGACAGGCGATGGCAATCACCGACCTAGACGTATTCGCGCATCTGACGGACGCCGACATCGAAAACCTGGCCGTTGAGCTGGATGCCATCCGCCAGGATGTTGAAGACTCTCGCGGCGAGCGGGATGCCCGCTACATCCGCCGCACGATCGCCACCCAGCGCGCGCTAGAGGTCGCCGGCCGGGTGCTGTTGGCGGGCAGCTCGCGGCGATCAGGCTGGTGGGCGGGCACCCTGACCCTCGCCGTGGCCAAGATCGTCGAGAACATGGAGATCGGCCACAACGTCATGCATGGCCAGTGGGACTGGATGAACGACCCCGAGATTCACTCCTCGACCTGGGAGTGGGACATGACCGGGTCGTCCAAGCACTGGCGCTACACCCACAATTTCGTGCACCACAAGTACACCAACATTCTCGGCATGGACGACGACGTCGGCTACGGTCTGCTGCGCGTGACCCGAGACCAGCCCTGGAAGCGCTTCAACCTGCTCAACCTGCTGTACAACACGCTGCTTGCGATCGGGTTCGAGTGGGGCGTTGGCCTGCAGCACGTCGAGATCGGCAGGATCGTAAAGAACCGCATGGGCCACGATGAAGCGCGGCAGCGGGTCGACGAGTTCCTGGCCAAGTCTGGTCGCCAGGTGTTCAAGGACTATGTCGCGTTCCCGGCGGTGACCGCGCTGTCACCCGGCGCCACGTACAAGTCGACGCTGAAGGCCAATGCGGTCGCCAACGTGATCCGCAATCTATGGGCCAACGCAGTGATCTTCTGCGGCCACTTCCCCGACGGCGCCGAGAAATTCACCAAGACCGACATGATCGGCGAGTCGAAGGGGCACTGGTACCTGCGGCAAATGCTGGGCAGTGCCAACTTCAACGCCGGCCCGACGCTGCGGTTCATGAGCGGAAATCTTTGCCACCAGATCGAACACCACCTGTACCCGGATCTGCCGAGCAACCGGTATGCCGAGATATCACTGCGAGTGCGCGAGCTCTGTGACAAGTACGACCTGCCGTACACCACAGGCTCTTTCCTGGTGCAATACGGGAAGACATGGCGGACCATCGCCAAGCTGTCGCTGCCGGACAAGTATTTGCGCGAGACCGCCGACAACGCACCGGAGACCCGCAGCGAATCGATGTTCGCCGCGCTGGAGCCGGGTTTCGCCGGGACCGATCCGGCGACCGGACGGCGCCGCGGCCTGAAGACCGCGATCGCCACCGTGCGGGGTTGGCGCCGGGACAAGCGAGCCAAACGGCTTGACGAGAAGGCGCAAACGACTGGTCGGGACGAGCTGGCCGCCTAGCCGCGCCAAGCGCTCAGCACGTGCAAGTCGTTACCACCCTTCCGATCGTCGATGTCGTGCTGGATCGGCATCGCGATGCGTTGGGTGACCACATGCCCACCTACCGCAACCACGTATACAGCTGCATCACTTACCACCAGTTGCTGCTTGGCGCCTCGATCCCAGACTTCGCGGCACTCGCGTGGGCGGCCACGATGTTGG
>NZ_JBAPPI010000664.1:0-1522 GCF_049280035.1 Mycobacterium sp.
CCCGACTGGCAAACCGTCAGGGGCGCATCGGCGCCGGCGCACGCGCCGCGGTGTCGCCGTCGAAGACTGACTTGTCCGTCTGCGGCGGTGACGCCGTCAAGTCCAGCCACGCGGTCATCAGGCGGGCTGCCGCGCCGATGTTGCCGAGCTGACAGTGATTGCTCGCCTGCTCGGCGGCGGTGAAAATCCGTGTGGTCACCGATCGCGCGCTGGTCAGCGTGTCCGCCTGGCGCCCCAGCTGCTTCAGTGGCACATAGTGGTCATCGGCACCTGCGAGGAGCAGCACGTCGGCGCGCACCAGGTGGGAAACTTTGCTGGTGCTCATGGCAGTGGTTGAGCGTAAGAAGTCGTAGGGCGTGGCAGTGCCGGTGACGTGCATCCCCTGCTGCAGTCCCCACTCCGAAACCGGCTTGCGAGCAACAGCGCGGTCGGCAATGGCATTGACGACCCGGCTGGCACGCGCGGCAAGCAAGGCGCGCAACGGAATTCGGACACCGCGGCCGATTTGACGTGCGATCGCCTCAAAAAAGTCGTCGAGGATGTCGAAAGCCACCACCCGGCTGATCCGCGGCTCGAACGCGGCCGCCCTGATCACCAGACCACCGCCGAGCGAGATCCCAACGGCGGCAACATCATCGAGTCCGTAGTGGTCGAGGACCGCGCCCACCGGCTGCTCCCACTCGGGAATCATCGTGAGGCCGAAGTCCTCGAGTGCGCTGCCCTGGCCCGGACCGTCGAACACGACGATGCGACGACCCGCGTCGACCATGCCGGCGATCATCGGCAGGAACTCTTCGACATAGCTGTCGAATCCGCCGAACATGACGATCGGGGCGCCGATCTGGCGCTCCGGCCGCAGGTCGTAGGCGGGCAGTGCGCCAGAGCGAAACGGGACAAACTCGGGCGTTACGTCGTAGATGGTGCGCATCGCATGCAGGAACCTGGCGCGGGTGGCCGAGCGACGCGGATCGGTGGCCACCATGAAGAACTCGGCTGCCCGGTCGTAGTACGCGCCGGCGAACGCGCGATCCGCCGCGCGGGCCTGCTCGGCCAGGGCGAGAAAGGCGTCGATCAACTCCGGGTAGGTGTTGGCTCGGGATGCCAGGTCGGTCACCTCGTCGATGGCCGACGGGCCGATCCACTGCACCCAGCGGTTGCACTGGAAGTTGATGCTGATGTCGCGGTGAAAGCGGCGGTAGCCGATTGGCGGGGTGGCGCCGGTGCAGTCGAGTCGGGGTGCTGACGTGTCCATTGCGGGCTCCTATTGCAAGTTGTCTTGCAATAGGATGCGCCTCGCCTGGCCGTAATGCAAGTAAAGTTGCGATAGACTTCAGCTTATGACTGCAGGCGTATCGCATCGCCGCGGCGAGCATGTCCGGCAAACCGTCTTGGCCGCCGCGTTCGAGGAGCTGGCCGCCAACGGGTTCGACGGCGCCACCGTCGCCGGTGTTGCCAAGCGCTCCGGTGTGCACGAGACCACGGTGTACCGGCGATGGGTGACGCGGGAGAACCTGCTCGTGGC
>NZ_JBAPPI010000665.1:0-17855 GCF_049280035.1 Mycobacterium sp.
GTGTTCAGCGACGGAAAGCGCTGGCCCGTCGAGCGAACCACCTGGACTGGGGCGGCGGTGATTCTGGCCGCCGACGCGCTGTCGTGCACCACTGCCGGCAGCGGCATCTTCCGCGGCGCCGACCTTCCGCGCGGTCTTGAGGGCGCTTATGACTGCGAATGTCTGATCAGCCCGTCGGATCGCTAGACCGCAGTACCGGCCTCTCCTGATATCCGCTCCAGTAGCCGCATTGACCCGGTGACGGATCGCTCCACGAACGCGCCGCTTTGCACTGCGCGGCAATAGAGCTGGTAAGGCGCCTGGCCGCCATCACGCGGGTCGGGGAAGACGTCGTGGATGATCAGCGCTCCACCGGGACTCACCCATTTCGACCAGCCGTCGAAGTCTTGATGCGCCGCGGCCTCGCTATGCCCGCCGTCGATGAACAACAGCTGCAACGGCATGCGCCACCCGCTGGCCACCACGGTCGATTTGCCCACCACCGCCACGACGTTGTCATCCAGGCCGGCGTCGTCGAGCGTGCGCCGCAAGGCAGGCAGGGTGTCGAAACGTCCGGTGGCTTCGTCGACCAGCGACGTGTCGTGGTACTCCCACCCGGGCTGGTGCTCTTCGGAACCATGGTGGTGATCGACGGTGTAGAGAACACTGCCCCGCGCCAGCGCCGCCGCGCCCAGCAGCACCGTTGATTTGCCGCAGTACGTCCCAATCTCTACGCCGACACCATGATCGAAGTAGCGAAGCGCTGCGTCATGCAGCGCCCGGCCCTCGTCGGCGGGCATGAATCCGGTGACTCGATCGGCCAGTTCGAATAGCTGGTTGGTCCGCCCGTTGGCAGCCGAAAGATCTGAAAACGTCATCACCGCCAACCGTAACAGTCGTGTTGCTGCACCTGACACGGTGTAGTAGTGTCCGGACACGTGTCCACCCCGGTAGCTGGGGAATCGACCAGACGGCGACTGACCGCCAAGCAAGCCGACACCGTTGACCGGCTCGGTCATGCGGCGATTGAAGTTCTTAGCCGAGAAGGCTTCTCCGGCTTGACAATTCGTATGGTTGCCGCCGAGGCGGGAGTCGGCGCCGCGACCGCCTACACGTACTTCTCTTCGAAGGAACACCTCGTCGCCGAAGTTTTCTGGCGGCGGTTAGCGTCCAGACCGGTTCCGGCGAACGATTCGACAGACTCGACCGTCCGCGTGATCGCGGTGCTGCGGCACATCGCACTGTTGGTCGCCGATGAACCCGAACTGGCCGGTGCAGTGACCAACGCGTTGCTGGGCAAGGATGCTGAGGTCATGCATCTGCGGCTGCGCATCGGTCGCGAGATCCACCAACGCCTGGTCACAGCCTTGGGTCGGGACTGCGCTCCCGACATGGTCGAATCGCTAGAACTGCTCTACGCGGGAGCCTTGGTGCGTGCCGGCATGGGATATGCCTCTTACACCCAGATCGCCGACCGGCTGGAAACCTCGGCGCGACTGCTATTGGCCAGCGCACCGTAGTCGCGGTACTGACGGTCACCGCGGCTGCGACCTGGCATGATCACGGTCATGGACGTCGTCGATCACCCCGAACGCGACCAAACCTGGGATGCCACGGAGCGCTCTGAGACAGAAATCCAACGATTGGACCGTAATTGGCTCAGCCTGCTGCAGGAGTTGCGGGTGGTTCAGACCGGCGTCCAATTACTGACCGGCTTCTTGTTGACGTTGCCGTTCCAGCAGCGCTTCGAGACCCTGAACACCACGATGCGGTTGATCTATCTGGCAACAGTTGGCTGCTCGATTGCCGCCACCGTACTGTTGGAGGCTCCAGTAGCGATGCACCGCTTGCTATTTCGTCGGCACCGAATCGAATTTGTCGTCTCCGCCGCACATCGGTTCGCTTACGCCGGGCTCTTACTGATGGGTTTGTCTCTCACCGGCGTAGCCGTGGTCATTTTCGGCACGGTGGCCGGTATGGCAACGGGCGTCATTGCCGGGGCATGTGCGGTGACCGCTGAGCTCGGTTTCTGGGTGCTGTTGCCGCTGCGGCTGCGCCATCAAGCGCCGCCAGCTACCGAATAGGAAAAACGCCGCCGATACACAGGACCGGTTTGCACAGCAGACAACCCGGGAACACAGCGGCCATGTTGATCCGCAGAATCGCTCGTCCTTTGTTGTCCGCTGTATTCATCGGCCAAGGCGTCGAGACATTGCGAAACCCCAAGGTCACCGTCGAGGCGGCGGAGCCGACAGTGGCTGCACTACGGACGCTGCCGGAGCCTTTCGGAGACAAGGTACCGTCGGATCCCGAGACGGCGGCCCGGATAAACGCCGCCGTCCAAGTCGGCGGTGGTCTATTGCTCGCCACCGGCAAGATGCCGCGGATCGCCTCGGCAGCGCTGGCATTCACGGTGATACCGGGCAGCCTTGGCGCACACCTGTTTTGGACTGAGAGCGACCCGGAACGTAAGGCGCAGAAACGTCGCGACCTGCTCACCGACCTGAGCCTGTTGGGCGGCCTGATCATTGCGTCGGCCGACACCGCCGGCAAGCCATCGTTGGGATGGCGTGGTCGACAAGCGGCGGGCCGGCTCTCGGAGGCGGTATCGGCTGCACTGCCGCTGGATGGATCCGACGGCACTGTGCTCGATTCCGAGCTGGGCGAAAGAATCGCACATGGCCTTCACATCGGCGCCGAGCGGGGACGCGAACTGGCCAGCACTGCCGTCGAAAAGAGTGAACCGCTGGTCGAGGCCGCTCGCAAACGCGGCGGCGAACTGATTAGCACTGCCGGGGAGAAGAGCGCGCCAGCGGTGAAAGCCGCGCGCAAACGCGCACGTAAGCGCGGCCATCAGCTGGCGGAAGCTGCGCGCGAACGCGGCGCCGAACTGGCTGAAACCGCCCGCGAGCGCGGCGCGGATTACGGTGAGCGAGCCCTTGAACGAAGTGCCGAGTGGGGCGAACGCGCACGTGAGCGGGGTAGCGAACTCGCGGCTGAACTGGCCGAAAGCGCGCGCGAGCGGGGCAGCGAACTTGGTGAGCGCGCCCGCGAACGCGGCGGCGAACTGACCTCCCGCGGACGAGTCAAAGCTCGTCGTTGGCGCTGACCCACCGACGCCGTCCATACAGCACCCAGGACACCGCTACCAGCGCGAACACCACAATCGGCACGAAGCTGGCCCAGCTGGCCGGGTAAAGCACGCCGACGATGTAGTGGGCGATGAAGCCGTCCGGCGGCAGCGGCGGCATCCCGGCTTTCGCCCGGCCCCAACGCTCCAGCCAGGTCAATGGACAGTCCAGATGCTGGGTGGTGATCGCGATCCCCCACAGCGCGGCCGGGACGTGTAACCAGATCGTGCGGCGCCAGCGCAATGCGACGAACCCGCCGACGATCAGGTAGCAAAGAAAGGCGAAGTGCCCGACGACGGCAAGCGCGACCACGAATTGATACATGGCTAGCTACCCCAACAACGCGTCGCAACGGCAGCGTTTTTCGCCTTGCTCATAGCCGTGGGCCAGGTGTTTTGTCGTGCCGAATAGATCACAATGCTAGCCGCCGCCGTGGTCGGGCAGTAGCCGCCGCGAAAGCGTTTGGCAGAGTGGTCACATACCCAACCCGGCGGCCTGGGCTTGCGGTTCTTCGCCCGGCTGATCGACGGGATCTTGGTGAACATCGTGGCCTTCGATTTTTCTGTTCGACAGCGACTACTGGTTCTTGGTGACCGGGCTGTTCTCGGGCGTGCTCGGCTTGGCTGTCCACGGCCCGGGTGGAGCACCGAAGCCGGATGTGACGCAGTCGGCCACCGCAACTCGTTCACCTCCCGGTGGTGCCGTACATCGGCGGACTGTTGGCGTTTATCGCCTACGTCATCATCGCGGTGACGATCAGCGGCAGCCCGACCAAGCAGGGCAAGCACGACGAGTTGGCCGGCGGGCACCCAGGTGGTCAAGGGCTGACCAAATAACTCACAAATCTGTCGACGATGCTGTCAACGCTCGATTCGACGTCGAGGGCTAACCCGTGCTCGTCGGGTGCAAGCGGTTCCAGAGTGTCGAACTGCGATTTCACCAAAGCCGACGGCATGAAGTGTCCTGGCCTGCCGGCTTGTCGGCGACCGATCAGTTCCGGTGAACCGGTCAAATGCAAGAACTCGACACGTGGGCAGTGCGAGCGCAGTCTGTCGCGGTATGCGCGCTTGAGCGCCGAGCAGCTCATCACGCCGCCGTCCTCATGGTCGGCCAGCCACTGCCCGACCGCCTCCAGCCACGGGTAGCGGTCATCATCGGTGAGCGGCGTACCTGCCGCCATCTTGGCGATGTTGGCTCGCGGATGAAAGGCATCTGCGTCGGCGAACGGCACGCCGAGGCGGCGCGCTAATGCCGCGCCCACCGTCGATTTGCCCGACCCAGAGACACCCATGACCACGATGGGTGGGCTTGGCGGACAGAGGTTTTCAGCGCAGATTACGGTTCCACTCCACCCAGCCCACGCCGCTGCGCCCATCGGCGGTGCTGACAGTGCCCCATACCCGGGGAAATTGGCTGATCCGCCCGTCGCGGGAGACCAACCGCACCGGTGCGTGTCCACGCACGTCAATGGTCGCGGTGATGTCACCGGGATCAACCGCCAGGGTTGCACTAGCCGGTAATCCGTCGGCGTCGAATGTTTGGCGGGCGGTGATGGTTTGCAACTCAGTGAGCATGCCGACGCGGTCTTGGACGTAGCCGATACCGACCGGCGGGATACCCGGAATCCGGATCTCCACGGCGTGCAAGTGTGTCCCGTCGTCGAGGTGCAGTGCGCTCCAGACCCAGTCCATGCTCCACCAGTCCCGCACCCCCCACGAGTGGTCCCGCTGACCGGGTACCGCGTCGAAGGTGTAGCGATGCCCGTCGATTGTGACGGTTCCCGAGACCAGGCAGGGTATCTCGTAGCGGGTAGTCAACCGATACTTGTACGGCGTGCCGTCGGTGCTCCACACCAGATCAATCGCCATCTCGACCGGCGCTCCCTGTTCTCCTCGCAACAGCGCGGCCGGGTCGGGATAGGACTGGCCGTGCCCACGCAGGCCAATGTGATAAGTATGCAATGCATCGCCGACGGAGTGGGTGAAATCGACTGCGCCCGTTCGCAATGCCCACGGATCGGTGGGCAGCGGGACCTCGAAGTCGACAACCGCAACCGTGGGCAGGTCCGGACCGCACAGCAACGCGTGCAGCCATGCCGTGTGCTGGCTGGGGATCAGGCCGAGGCGCACCCACCCACCGAATCCGCTTGCTGTATCAGCGAAGTCGGCATACCAGCTCTCGCTCCACAGCAGCTCGTCAGTCGCAACATGGGCCGACTCGTCGTCGCGTGACGGACGCAGCGGCTCGACGGCCGTCGGTGCGGCCAGTATCGCCAGAGCGTCAACGTCGAGCACATGCTCACAATGTCGTTGCAGCATCGTCATGAACATCGCGTCGCCGCGTTCGGTGCGTTCCACCAGTATCGACGAGATGATCGCCATCATCACCCCGAAGAAGCTTTGCCTGCGCACCCCCTCGCGGACATCGGCGAGGCTGATCGGTGCGTCCGGCCCCAGCGCGGCGTGGTAGGCCTGCAGCAGTGCGTCGTAATGCGTGCGCCGCTCCGCCACCGGCAACGCGCAACCGAGGAAATAGGCCACGTCGGTCATCGCCGGACCCCACGTGACCGTCTGCCAATCGACTACCGTCAGCGGGCGGTCGGCACCGCCAGCGCCGAACAGCATGTTGTCCAATCGATAGTCGCCGTGCAGGAGACCATGAATGCGCCCCTCGGCGGCCTCCTCGGCCAGATACGCGTCGAATCCGCCGACCAGCCGTTCGCACACCATGCGATGCCGCGGCGCGATCTGATCGCCGTAGCGATCGACGAACCCGGCGTAGAGGGCCGCGATCAACCCCTGGTTGACCGGCGTGTCGCGGCGCAGCCACGGCTCCTGGGCGAGCGTGTTGTCACCGAGCAGCGGACCCTGCAGCCGGGCCAGCTCGGTGACCGCAAGCTGAGCCTGTGCGATTGTGGCGCCGCGGATTTCATCGCCGACGACCGCCGGACTTGCGTCGCCGAGCAGGACATCGAAGATGCCTGCCGAAGCATCGAAAGCGGCGTGATAGCACGGCGCGACCGGTCCGCGCAGGCGCGGGGCGATATCCCGGTAGAAGCCAACTTCACGCTCGTAAAGACCCAGACTCCCGCCGGTCTGCCGGCTCATCGGGTCGGTGGCCGCTACCTTGAGCACCACGGAGTCCGGCGCGCCGCTGCCGGGTTCGGCGTCGGCATAGGTCAGCTGAAGCCGGTAGCACTCGCTCATCTGACCGGTGCCGATCCGCTCGACGCTGAAATCGGCGATGGATCCGGCGCCGATCGCTGCGGTCAGCCAGGCGGCGGTGAGGTCACCGGGGCGTTCGACGACGTTGTCGGTGTGCGCTGTCATGGCTCATTTAGGCAACCACATCCACCGTCATCGCGCCAGCGAGAAGCCTTCCCATGCCATCCGCCGCTCCGGGTGCGGATCGAATTCGAGATGGGACTTACGGTCGAAGACCATCACTGCGCGTTCGGTGTCGGTGTAGGCCGGCCAGTCGTCGCCGGGCACCCCAGTCCGGCTGAATGATCGCCAGCGCCTTTGCACTTCGTTGGTAACCCGCAACGCAGATCGCCGATCAGCCGCAGCGGTCAACATCGCCCCGAACCTGGAGCGGTAGATACCGAAGACCGCAAGCAGTTCGGTGGCGTGCGTGGCGCCCAGCCCCGACCAGCGCAGCACCCGCGGTGCGTAGTCGTATCGATACACGTAGACGGGCGCGTGCTTGCCATGGGCTTCTGCGATCTCCCAAGCAGCCGAGCTGAAGGCAAAGTCGCCACCGAGCCGCACACAGGCGGACCGTTCGGGATAATCGGGGTAAGCAGCGGTAATGCGTTCCCGCGCAGCCGGTTCCACCTCAGCAAGCAGCGCTTCGACCATCGGCTCGGTCGTCGGCAGCAGTGGCAGGAAGCGGGTGAACAACCGTCCCTCTTCGGCGTTGGTACCCACGATCAGCGGCACCCGGAGCGCTTTGCCGCGCCGCATCGCCTCGACGGGGTCCAGCGGCAGAACGTCGTCACCGGACACCGGGCCAATCGGGAAGGCTCCCAGCATGTCTCGCACGCCCTCGTCGATCAGGCGATTTTGTGCCGCCACCAATTCGGCGGGAGAAGCCTGCCTCAGCGCATGCGCGGCATCCGGCTTGCGGACACCCAGTGTGGTCGCGAATCGCCCCGCGAACTCCCTTGCCATTTCACGCGAACGCACCATTCCGGTCGCCGGGCTCTCCGAAATAACTTGGGCGAACAGACCTTCAGCCTCCGGCACCCCCAACAACGTGGCGACTGCATGCGCGCCGGCGCTTTCGCCGAACACCGTGACTTTGTCCGGATCGCCGCCGAACGCGGCGATGTTCTGCTGGACCCAGCGCAGCGCCAACACTAGATCGCGCAAGAACAGGTTGCTCTCAAGGGTGATTTCGGCCGTCGACAGCGACGACAAATCCAGGCAGCCCAGCGCGCCCAGCCGGTAGTTGACCGATACATAGACACACCCACGCCGGGCCAGGCCCGCGCCGTCGTATATCGGAGTGGCTGAGCTACCCATGATGTATCCGCCACCGTGCACGAAGACCATGACCGGTAGCGATTCGCTCTCCGGCGCCTCCGGTGTGACGACGTTGAGGGTGAGGCAATCCTCGCCCATTGGCTGGTACTTGCCGACGCCGACGATCGTGTAGCGCCGCGCCTGCGGCGCGCACTTGGTGACGCCGTGGCAATACCGCACACCTCGCCACGGCTGGGCCGGCTGCGGCGCCCGAAAGCGCAGCGCACCCACCGGCGGCCGGGCGTACGGGATGGACCGCCAGCGGTGCACGCCGTCGCGGGTGAAGCCTTCGACGGTGCCGGCAGCCGTCGTGACGCGGACGGTGTGTTCGTGCATGACCTGACGGTAGCGAATCTGAGGGGGTCCTGCGTGGCAGGTCTAAAGAATCGAGTTATTGACTACGTGGATCTCGCCGCTACCGCCGTCGACCTCGACGAGCGCCCCGGGCGGGAGACGTCGCGTCGCGTCGGCAACATCCACCACACATGGGATACCGAATTCGCGCGCTACTACCGCGGCATGCGACATCGGTCCGCCGAGCTCGGTTACCACCGCCGCCGCGTAGGAGAAGGCGGCGGTGTAGCCGACATCGGTGACCTCGGCGACCAGGATCTCTCCGGGTTCCAGGTCGTCGATGGAGTCCGGCCTGACGATGCGCACCCGGCCGCGCACTCGTCCACCAGAGACACCCACCCCGTTCAGGGTCTCCCCGGGGGCAAGGACGGTCGCAACGGAGGTGGCGGCTTGCCAGCTGCCGCTGAACACTGCAGGTAGCACGAAGCCGGCCAGCCTGCCTTGTTCTGCGCGGCGACGCGCGACCAGTGCCGAAGCGTCGGGGGGTAGCGCATCAAGCTCGTCGACCAGGAGATAGAACACATCGTCGGGGGTATCGAGAACACCCGAGTTGACCAGTCTGCGTCCCAGCTCACGGAGTAGCCTGCGCAACAACCAGATTGCCCGGACCATTCTGTCGCGTCGGACTTCGCGGTCGCGAAGCTGTTGCGCGGCAAGTCGGGCCACCGGCCGGGCACGCAACGGGATTGCCGGACGGTGGGTCGCTGGCCGGGTGGGAATGTTCAGCGATTTGGCGACCATCCGGATCAGCATCTCCGGGTCGTCTGCGTAGCTGGCCGACCGCATCTCGACCTCGGCGGGACCGCGGTGCCCAATCACTTTCAGCTCGGCAAGCACCGCGGCGTGGAATTCCGGGGCCTGGGCGGACAGCTCGTCGAGGTGGTCACCGGGGCGGGCCAGAATCCGGGCCACGTTGGGGTCGCGTTGCGCCGCGTCCGCCAGTCGGTACACCGCGCTCAGCGGCTGTCCGCTGGCCACTTCCTGACCAACCGGCAGCACCATGTCACGTCCGCTCAGCCCGCGTAGCACCACGCTGAGCGCGGCGAACGACATGAATGACCCCGACGCCAGCACCCAACCGTGTATGACGTGATCGCGCGCCAACAAGATCAGGCTTTGCAATCGTTCGTCGGTGAGCTGTGAAAGATCCTCAGCAACAGCGTCTTCCAAGCGGCCGATGTCGTCGATGAAGTCACGCGTGTCACGGGCAGCGCCAATGGTCAGGCCCGCCAAGTTGGCCGCGAACACTCCGAGGTTGCGAATGGTGCGCAGCGCCCGCATGGCCGGCCCGGATTCACGTGGCGGCGGTTGCTCGCCATAGATCGGCATGCTGGCCGCGCTATGGCCGAAGAATTGGCTCTGCCGAATCACCGTCGCGGGCTTGACGAATGGAACAGTCTCGGCCATGAAGTGCGCGGTGGTGATCGCCCCATACAGGCGGTGTGCGAAGACTCCGATGGTTCGGGTTGCCATCTCGCGCTGGATCAAACCGCCCGGCCGCAGCCTCGCGGCGATGATCGCGCCGCCCGCGCGCAATCCTTGCACGGTCACCGACGCCGATGACGGTGAAAACGGTCCGGGCAGCGCCTCGGACAAGTTGGTGGCGAGGTAGGTCGGGAAGCGCGGGTCGATCGGCGTGTCGAACTCGCCGTTGGCGCCGTCCGGACCGGCCAACACCGGGGCAACCCCGTCGGCAGCCGGCACATCAACCGACGGAATGTCTTGGGCATGAGTCAGCCGCCAGGGCAACGACACCACCCGCTTGCCAACGCTGATTCGACCGCGCACCGCCAACGCGACGTCTTGAACGCATTCCTCAGCGCTCCAGGCGACAGTGAAGTTCCATTTGTCCCGCAGCAGCGCGGTATCCATCGACGGTGCGCTCAGCAGACGATCCAGTTCGGGTGAGCTGGCCAGCCGCTTACCCACCGGTAGCACGGGGCGCCCCAGCACACCGGCGATCTGTCGCAGCGTCGACTCCCCTTGCGCGCCAAGGTTCACCGGCCCACTGCCGATGCCGGTATCGACGACGGCCTGGACGAAAACCCGATGCACGTCGTCGCTGTGCACGACCTGCAAGCTGCGATCGGCGTCGATGTCGGAAAAGAACGGGGAGGCCAGCACCCGGCGCACCCAGTTGTCGACGCCTCTGCCGAGGATGGCCGCCGAGCGGATCGCCACCCATTCCGCGCCGGACGCGGCCAGCATCTCCTCGACGCCGGCAACGTCGCGTCCTTCCGCGGACACCGGGTTCGGGGGGTCGGCCTCGGACAGCGGCGTTGCGCCGCCTTGGTCTGCGCCGTAGACGTGCGCGGACGAGGCGAACACGATGCGACGGGTACCGCTTTGGGCCATCGCGTCAAGCACATTGGCGGTCCCGCCGATGTTTATCTCGCGACTAACCGAGTGAGCAGCGGCCGGATCGACCGCCCAAGCACAGTGCACGACGATGTCCGTGCCTGTGACCGCACGCCGCACCCCGGCGACATCGCGAATATCGCTCTGCGCGAAGTCGGCTGAGCTCGGCCAGCTTTCGGGACGATTACGGGCCAGACCGACGACGTCGTGGCCGCGGCTGAGCAGTCGAGCGACAACGCCGCGACCGATCACTCCGCTCGCCCCGGTGACGGCGATCCTCACTGGCTAACCTCAAACCTCATCTGGCTAGTCGTCGTCATCGAGGAAGGCAGCATTGACCAGATCATCGAGATCCATTGCCGCGATGTCCTTTTCCCTGGTCTCTGCCCCGTCGGCTCCGTCGGTCTCGTTCGCCAGGCTGAGCAGCAGGTCCAATACTCCCGCCTGGCGAAGGCGTTTGACCGGAATAGACGCCACCACGCGCTGGATTTCCACCTCGCCGGGTGCGACTTGCGGCGCCGACTCGGTCGAGGCGCCGACGAGCTCGTGGCGGAAGTAACCGGCCAGCGCCGCGGAGTTCGGGTAGTCGAAGATGAGGGTCGGTGAAAGCGCCAGCCCGGTGGCGGCTTTGAGCCGGTTACGCATCTCGACCGCGGTCAACGAGTCAAAGCCCAACTCCTGGAACGCCTTATCGGGGTCGATGGCCTCCGGGGTGGTGTTGCCCAGCACGGTCGCGATATGCGAACGCACCAAATCCAGCAGCACCGCATGCTGCTCGTCCCCGGGTAGCCCCTCCAGGCGTTGCAGCAACGCGGACTTCGACTTGGCAGCGGCCAGCGAATCGTCGACCTGACGCCTGGAGCGCGCGTTGATCAGGTCGACGAACATCGGCGGCAAGGTGCCCGCGTCGTACTTGGCGCGTAGCGCGGTGGTGTCGATATGGGCCGGCAGCAGGAACGGCTCGTCGACCACCATCGCGGTGTCCAGCAACTGCAGCGCCTCGGTTGCGGACATGGCCACGATGCCGTCCCGGGCGAACCGGGCGAAATCGACAGACGCCAGCCCGCCGGTCATGTCGCTGGCCTGGTTCCACAGACCCCAGCCCAGTGAGATCGCCGGAAGACCATGAGCACGCCGATGCGCCGCCAACCCATCCAAAAACGAGTTGGCCGCCGCATAGTTAGCCTGACCCGACGACCCCACCAATCCGGCCATCGACGAAAACATCACAAACGCCGACACGCCCAGATCCCGGGTCAGCTCGTGCAGATTCCAGGTCGCATCAACCTTGGCCCGCAACACCGCATCCACCCGATCCGGCGTCAACGACGTCACCACCGCATCATCAAGGACCCCAGCGGCATGAATCACCGCTGACAACGGATGCTGCACTGGAATATCCGACAGCACCTTGGCCAGCGCCTCACGATCAGCGGCATCACAGGCCACCATTGACACCTGCGCACCGGCCTCGGTCAGCGCGGCCACCAACTCCGCCGCACCCGGCGTATCCGGGCCACGCCGGCTCAACAACATCAACTGGCGCACACCGCGATTGGCCACCACGTGCCGGGCCAACGCCGACCCCGCCATCCCGGTAGCACCGGTGATCACTACCGTGCCGGCCGCCCAGGCATCGGGCATCGTCAAAACAACCTTGCCGACATGACGCGCCTGGCTCAAATACCGCAGCGCCGCCGGCGCGCGCCGCACATCAAACGCTGTCACCGGCAACGGCCGAAGCGCACCGTCATCGAACAATTTGGCCAAGTCGGTGAGCATTCGCTCGATGTGGTCTGCCCCGGCCTCGAAGAGGTCGAAGGCGCGGTAGCGCACCCCCGGGTGTTCTTGGCCAACGACACCGGGGTCGCGGATGTCGGTCTTGCCCATCTCCAAAAACACCCCACCCGGGGCGACCAACCGCAGCGAGGCATCAACAAAGTCACCGGCCAGCGAATCGAGCACCACATCCACACCGCGACCACCGGTGGCCGCCCGGAACTTGTCCTCAAACTCCAAGCTGCGCGAATCCGAAATGTGATCGTCGTCAAAGCCCATCGCCCGCAACGTGTCCCACTTGCCCCGGCTCGCGGTGGCGAACACCTCCAACCCCAAATGCCGGGCCAACTGCACCGCAGCCATCCCCACCCCACCGGTCGCGGCATGCACCAACACCCGCTGCCCCGGCCGAACATCCGCAAGGTGGACGAACGCGTAGTAAGCCGTCGCGAAGACCACCGGCGCCGTTGCGGCATCGGCGTACGACCATCCCGTGGGCATTTCCATCAGCAGGCGGGCGTCTGTGGTCGCCATGGTGCCGGTGCCTTCCGGGAACAGCCCGGTGACGCGGTCACCGACGGCGAAACGATCATCGCCCGAGGCGGTTTCGACGACGATGCCGGCGGCCTCGACACCCATCACCGCGTCGTCGTCGGGGTACAGCCCGAGAGCGATCATGACGTCGCGGAAGTTGGCTGCCATCGTGCGAACAGCGATCCGGACCTGGCCGGGCTCCAACGGCGCATCAGCGTTCGGGATCGGCTCCAGCAACAGATTCTCAAATGTGCCCTTAGTCGACATGCCAACCCGCCATGGCCCGTCAGTCGGCGGCACCAGCAGGGCGTCCACTGCGCGACTGCCATGCACCCGCGCGGTGTGAACTGTCCCGCCCCGCACCACCACCTGCGGCTCACCGGCGGCCAACACCTCGGCCACCGTCGGCTCATCAAGCGGCGCATCGGAATCCACCAACACGATCCGGCCCGGATGCTCGGTCTGCGCCGAACGCACCAACCCCCACACCGCAGCACCCGCCAGATCGGTGACGTCCTCCCCCGATAACGCCACCGCGCCGTGGGTCGCCACCACGAGCATCCCTGAATCATGCTCGGCGAGCCAGGTTTGCAGTGCGGCCAGCGCTTCGTGGGTGCGCCGGTAGGTCGCGGCCAGCGGATCTTCGTCGGCGGCTACGGATTCGAAGACGTCGTGCGACGGCGTCTCGGCCTGGGACGCGGGCGACGCGGGTGACCAGATCACCTCGAAAATCCGGTCGGGTCCCGAACCGGATACCGCCGCCATCAACTGTTGCTGCGTCACCGGACGCGCCACCATCGAAGCCACCGACAACACCGGCAACCCCAACCCGTCAGCCAACTCCACCGACACCGCCGACGGACCCGACGGCGCTATCCGCGCCCGCACTGCCGACGCTCCCGCCGCATGCAACGACACGCCTTGCCAGGAGAACGGCACCAGCACACCGTTGTTGTCGCGGTCGTCTGCCTCGGTGGCCACGATCACGGCGTGCAACGCCGCATCCAGCACCGCCGGATGCACACCGAAGCCTGCCGGTGATACGCCGGCATCACCCGGCAGGCTTACCTCGGCGAACACCTCGTCGCCACGACGCCACATCGCGGTCAACCCTTGGAACGCCGGGCCGTACCCGTATCCGCGCGCCGCCAACCGGTCGTAAAGGCCGTCGATGTCGACCGGCTTCGCGCCCATCGGCGGCCAGGTCGACATCTCGATGTCCGGCTCGGCATCGCCGGGCCGGACTACACCTTCGGCATGCAGAGTCCAGCCCGAGTGGTCGTCACTGCGGGAAAACACCGATACCGACCGGTTGCCTGATTCGTCGGCGGCGCCGACCACTACTTGCATGGCCACTGAGCCGGTTGCCGGGATCACCAACGGCGCCGCCAGCATCAGTTCGTCTACGACCGAGCAGCCGACTTCGTCACCGGCGCGGATCGCGAGCTCGACGAAACCCGCACCCGGGAACACCACTACGCCGCCAACCGCATGATCAGCAAGCCAGGCTTGTGACGCAGCGGAAAGCCGGCCGGTCAGCATCACCCCGCCCGAGCTCGGCAGCTCTACAACGGCACCCAGCAGCGCATGCTCGCTCGCCGTCAATCCCAGGCCGGCAGCGTCACCGGCACCGCCATCTCCAGAAAGCCAGAACCGCCGCCGCTCAAAGGCATACGTCGGCAACTCCACAAATCCGGCCCCGGGCAGCACCGCGCGCCAATCCACGCCCACACCCGACACAAAGGCCTGCGCCAGTCCGGTCATCAAGCTCGTCGGTTCAGGCCGGTCCTTGCGCAGCATCGGCAAGGACACGATGTCGGCTTCCGCGAGCGATTCCTCGATCGATGAGGTCAGGCCGCCGCCGGGCCCGACCTCGAGGAACCGGCTGGCCCCAGCCGAATTCGCGAAGCGGATGCTGTCGGCGAACCGTACCGCTGCCCGGATGTGCTGGGTCCAGTAGTCGGCCGACGCGAAGTCTTGCTCGGCCAGTTGTCCGGTCACATTCGAGATGATCGGGATGGTGGGCGCGTTGACCGTGAGCTCCTTGGCGGCCGTTCTGAACTCGTCGATCATCGGCTCCATCAATGGCGAGTGGAACGCGTGTGAGACCGCGAGCTTGTGCACACGGCGGCCCTGTTCGCGCAGCTGCTCTGCGATCACGGTCACCGCTTGCTCGTCACCGGAAACCACAACTGACGACGGGCTGTTCACGGCGGCAATGCCGACGCCGTCGGTCAGCAGCGGCCGCACTTCGTCTTCGGTGGCCTGCACGGCCATCATCGCGCCGCCGGCGGGCAGAACCTGCATGAACCGGCCGCGCGCAACCACCAGCACGGCCGCATTTTCCAGCGACAAAGCGCTGGCGACGTGCGCTGCGGTCAGTTCGCCTACAGAGTGGCCCATCACGAAATCGGGCTTTAGACCCCAGGATTCCAGCAGTCGGTACAGCGCGACTTCGATCGCGAACAGCGCGGGCTGCGCGAATTCAGTGGTATTCAAGAGGTTTTCGTCATGGCCCCAGATGACTTCGCGCAGTGGCCGCAATAGGTGTCGGTCCAGCTCGCCGACAACGGTGTTGAAGGCTTCGGCGAAGACCGGATACGCGGCATGCAGTCCCATGCCCATCCCGAGCCATTGGGAACCTTGCCCGGGGAACACGACCACGGTTTTGCCCGCCGAGGCAGCGTGCCCGCAGACCACCGAACCACCCGGTTCAGCGGTAGCCAACTCGGCCAAATTAGCCAGCAACTCCCGCCGGTCTGCACCGAGCACGACGGCCCGATGCTCGAACGTCGAGCGGCCCGCCAACGACCAACCCACATCAGCTGCAGCCAGCTGCGCACGCGCACTGATGAATTCACCCAACCGCGCGGCCTGCTTACCCAGCGCCGCCGCGGTCTTGGCCGAGATGACCCACGGCATGATCGGCGGTTCGGCCGCCGGCTCGACAGCCTCCGCCGCCGGAGCCGCTTCGATGATCACGTGCGCATTGGTGCCACTGATCCCGAACGATGAAACCCCGGCGCGGCGCACGGGCCCATCGGCCGACTCGGCCTTCCATGGCTGCGCTTCGGTCAGCAACGCGATCGACCCCGCTGCCCAATCCACGTGTGGGCTGGGTTCGTCGACATGCAACGTTGCCGGCAACACCTCATGGCGCATCGCCAAAATCATTTTCATCACGCCGGCCACGCCGGCTGCCGCCTGGGTGTGACCCATGTTGGACTTGATCGACCCCAGCCACAGGGGCTGTTTTCCGGGCTCCGCCCTATCTTGCCCGTAGGTGGCCAGCAGCGCCTGAGCCTCGATCGGATCGCCCAACGTGGTGCCCGTGCCGTGGCCCTCCACCACGTCGACATCGACCGCGCTCAACCCGGCGTTGGCCAGCGCCGCCCGCACTACCCGCTGCTGCGAGGGCCCGTTGGGCGCGGTCAAGCCGTTGGAGGCGCCATCTTGATTCACCGCCGAGCCGCGCACCACCGCCAACACCGGATGGCCCAACCGCTGGGCATCCGAGAGTCGTTCCACCACCAGCATTCCGCCGCCTTCGGAGAATCCGGTGCCGTCCGCCGCAGCTGCATAGGCCTTGCACTGACCATCAGGCGACAAGCCCCGCATGCGGCTGAACTCCACAAAGATGTCGGGTGTGGCGTTGACGGTCACACCGCCGGCGAGCGCGAGGTCGCATTCCCCCGAACGCAGCGACTGCACCGCCATATGCAGAGCCACCAGCGACGACGAGCAGGCAGTATCCACCGACACCGCCGGGCCCTCCAGGCCCAGCACATACGCCACCCGCCCCGAGGCCACACTCGACGACTGTCCGGTCAGCCGGAAGCCCTCCACGGCTGGTGCGGCGCCCATACCGTAGCCCTGTGTGTACACCCCGGCGAACACACCGGTGGCACTGCCCCGCAACCCACCGGGCTCAATCCCCGCCCGCTCCAACGCTTCCCAAGACAGTTCGAGGAATAGGCGTTGTTGGGGATCCATCGCCAGCGCCTCGGACGGACCCACTCCAAAGAACGCGTGGTCGAAGTCTGCGACGCCGTCCACGAATCCACCGGTGCGGGCATAGCACGTGCCCGGCACGTCGGGATCCGGGTTGTACAGCCCGGCCAGATCCCAGCCTCGGTCGTTCGGGAACTCGGTGAGCACGTCGCGGCCGTGGGCCACCATGTCCCACAGGCCCTCCGGGGAATCCACTCCACCGGGGAAACGGCACGCCATCCCGACGATCGCGATCGGCTCGTCGGTGGCGGCCCGGACTGCGGCCACCTGCTTGGTCTGTTGTGGGACGCCGGCGAGTTCGCTGCGGATGTAGGTAGCGAGACCGTTAGGTGTCGGGTAGTCGAAGATGAGGGTGGGTGAAAGCGCCAAGCCGGTGGCGGCTTTGAGGCGGTTACGCATCTCAACCGCGGTCAACGAGTCAAAGCCCAGCTCCTGGAAAGCCTTATCCGGGTCGATGGCCTCCGGCGTAGTGTTGCCCAGCACGGTCGCGATATGCGAACGCACCAGATCCAGCAACACCGCGTGCTGCTCGGCTTGAGGCAGTCCGTATATGCGGTGTGCCAGTGCGGATTTCGACTTACTGGCGGCCAGCGAGTCGTCCACCCGTCGGCGGGCGGGCGCGCTGATCAGATCGACGAACATCGGCGGGACTACCGCCGCATTGGCGCGCAGCGCGGCGGTGTCGATGCGGGCCGGCAGCAGGAACGGTTCGTCGACCACCATCGCGGTATCGAACAGCTGTAAGGCCTCGGCCGATGGCAGCGCCAAGATGCCGGTGCGACCCAGCCGGGCCTTACCCGCAGCGTCGAGTCCGCCGGTCATGTCGCTGGCCTGGTCCCACAGACCCCAGCCCAGCGAGATCGCCGGCAAACCATGAGCACGGCGATGCACAGCCAACCCATCCAGGAACGAGTTGGCCGCCGCATAGCTGCCCTGACCCGACGACCCCACCAACCCGGCCATCGACGAAAACATGACAAACGCCGACACATTCGCATCGCGAGTCACCTCGTGCAGGTTCCACGCCGCATCCACCTTGGCCCGCAATACCGCATCCACCCGCTCCGGCGTCAACGATGTCACCACCGCGTCGTCAAGAACACCGGCGGCGTGGATCACCGCCGACAATGGGTAATGCACCGGAATGTCGGCAAGCACCGTCGCCAACGCTTCGCGGTCAGCG
>NZ_JBAPPI010000666.1:0-11586 GCF_049280035.1 Mycobacterium sp.
GCCCGATCCGACGGCTTACCTCGCTCCGCCGCGCCGGTGGCGCCGGCCGACACCGGGCGTGGGCGTCAGCAGACGAACTCGGCCGCCCGGTGGCCGAGCATGACGATGCTGGCGTGCGGCCCGCGACTGGTGATCCCCGGCAAGACCGAACCGTCGATCACCCATAAACCGTCGATACCGTGGACCCGGCACTGGTGATCCACGACGGCCGCCGGATCCCCTGCGGGGCCCATCGGTGCGCTGCTGCACAGATGCTGAGACGTCGACCATGCGGGCTCGCCGACTTGGGTTGTCGAACTAGCCAATTCGCGAGCCAACTCGCAGCCCCGCTGCAACGCGGCCACATCGGCGGGTTCGGTGTCGTAGCGATGCTCGATTCGCGGCGGCACCGAAGGATCAGCGGAAACGAGCGTAATGCGACCCCGCGCCCGCGGCTGCATGAGCGCTACGCCGATGTGCGGCCAGTCCGGATGGCCCGCCGTGCCGTCGCCGACCATCGCCACGAAACCTCCAGTATACGGCCGTATCTCAATGTCGTCAGAAGTGCTGAGCACCACTTCGAGCACCGGTCGGCCGGAAGCGACTTCCCAGTTGGTCGGTAACACCCATTCAGGATGGTCGCTGCAGGCGATTCCGACCGGCAAGCCGGCCACCAGGTCGACCCCGGCGGCACGCAGCATGGCCTCGTCGCCTATGCCGGAAAGCATTAGCAGATGCGCTGATTCGATCGCTCCAGCGGACAGCACAATTCGATCGGCGGTAGTGGTGATCCGGCCGCCCGGCCCGATCGCGTCGACGCCGACGACGCGACTGCCCGAGAAACGTAGCCGCACTGCTCGCGTCTGGGTCAGCAGCGAGAGATTCGCTCGAGTTAGGGCAGGCCACAGATATGCCGCACCCGGACCGGTACGCACACCGTCGACGATGTTGAGCGGGACGGCACCCACGCCCGCCGGTAGCCCAGAGGCCCTTGCCACGTCATTCAAATCAGGTATCCAGGCGAACCCACCTTGCTGCGCGGCTGCCACGAAAGACGCTGTGCTGCCGACAATTTCGCGAGCCCGGCGAACTGCAATGGGGCCGGCGTCGCCGTGTGCCGGGCCGGTGAAATCCAGGTCGGTCTCGATAGCCCGGAAGTGACCGATGACGTCTGACCACCTCCAGCCGGGCACCCGGTAGCCGTCGAAGTCTCGTGGCAGACCGCGGCAGAAATATCCGCCGTTGACGGCGCCGGAACCGCCGACCGTCGCGCCGCGCATGATCGTGGTCTGGCGGGCCGGCCGCTCGGTCAGTTGCGTCTGATAACGCTGGACGAGCGGGCTGGCGGCGCCGATCGGCAGCCGTAACCCATTCGTCGTTTCGGCCCGCAGTGCCGGATCGGCTAGCCCCAGGCCGGCCTCTAATACCGTTACCGCACAATTTTGATCAGCCGAAAGCCGGTTTGCGACAATAGATCCCGCGCTTCCCGCACCGATTATCAGCACATCGCTGTGCAGCCCAGCTGCAGTCAGGAGTCAGACTCGAATCTGCGGCTTAAGCGGGCCGATATTGCGTTCCCGCACCACGCCGTACCAAAGTCCGAGGCCATAGGCCAGGTCGTCGAGGCGCTTGAGGATCAGATAGGTGAGCAGCCCGATCGGCTTGGCGTCTTCGTCGGCGGATCGCCGGCGGCTGGCCCAATCCACCACCCCGTCGGCGACAGCAGCGATCAGCACGATGCGGCGAGCAGGCCGGAACACGATGGCCACCAGCAGTGCGATCGGCCAATAATGTCGGCAGATCGCCGACGCCAGTTGCAGCGCCGCCGACCAAAGGCCGCGGGCAGCTACTGCCAGCACATCCGAGATCTCGGTGTCAGCATCCTGCAACGTTCTCGCGATGCGACGACCGGTTAGCGCCGCCACCACCAGCGATGCCAGATAGCTGAAGCTCGAGCCGATGGCCATCAGTATCCATGCCGCGAGTGCCCAGCCGGATATCATCAGTGGTGCGATCTTGTCCGGGTGTCGCACCGACAACGGGGCAGCCGAACCGCCGTAAAATGCTTTGCGCGCAATCCAATCCCGCAATTGCGTGCGATGATCATGCCCCACCTGGGCGATCGGCTCGTAACGCAGCCGGGCACCGGCTTCGACAAGTCGCCAGCACAGATCGACATCCTCACCCGCGCGTAGGGTCTCGTCGAATCCGCCGATTTCGCGAAGGTTGCCCGTCCGGCAGATGATCGCCGCACTGGGCACATAGGAGACGCTGGTATACGGAATGACCGGGGCTTCACGCTGCCCAAGGTCCAGCGATGAGCGCACCGCCTCGTAGCGAGCCACCAAATGATCGGTCTGGGCCAGACCGACAATTCGCGGGGCGACCAGTGCCACGGTGGGGTCGCAGAAATGGCCGAGCAGAGCCTCCAGCCAGCCACGCCGCGGAACGACGTCGGAGTCCAAGAAGGCGACGAAGCCAGACTTGCAGGCGGCAAGACCGGTATTTCGCGCTGCCGCAGGCCCTCTGCTTTGCGCATGTCGCAGCACCTCGATGTCGGAGTGCGGCCCGGCAAAATCGTCTTGCTCAATCGGTGTCGATGAGCCGTCGTCGACGACGATGATGCGCAAGCCACGCAATGCGGCGACCAATCGTCGTAATCCATATGGGTTGTCCCGCACCGGGATTACGACGGTTACATCGCGGTGTGACGGGCCGCCCGCGGGGCGCGGGTGAGCCACCGTCGCGTCCAGCAGGGTTCGGGCCAGCTCGGCGCTCACCGCGTCGTGGACTTTGAGGCGGCCGTCGGCGAGCATGTCCTGGGCGGCCGGCGCCAGCCGCAGCAACCTGGTGGGCGAGCCGCCCAGCAAAGCGGAGCCCTGGCCGAGCACCCTGACCCGTCGGTCGACCTGCACAGCAAACCCGTCCGGCAACCGCGTCTGGGTCATATGAGCATCCCGTCGGCAGCAGGCGACCAACGTCGGAACCGGCTCACGCAGTCGGCGACCATTTCCGCCAGCATCCGCTCTCCCTCCGCGGCGGTCGCCGTGGTCGGGTCCCCCAATACTCCGACGTCGCTGACCGCTGCGACTCCGCCGCGACGCATCGACGGTAGCAGGTCGGACAACGGTGCTCCGTTGCCCGCACGCCACCGGTCGGTCAGCACGTGGGCCGGCGAAATATGCAGCAATAGTGAAGTTTCAGCGTGCCCGGCGTGGGCGTCGGCGCCTGCCACCGCGCAGGGGCACCACCCCGCGTCACGTCCTTCGGACCGCAGCCGGCCCACTGCCCGGCCGAGCGCCCGGACGTTGCCGCCATGGCCGTTGATGAAGAGCAGCCGCTGCGCCCAACAGGTAGCCGACCTGCCGTACTCCACCAGCAGCGTGGTCAGGGCGTCGGTGCCGATCGAGATGGTTCCGGGGAAGCTCTGGTGCTCACCGCTGTCGCCATAGGCGATGGCCGGTGCCACCAGCCAGCGCAGCTGGGGGTCGCCGGACAGGCGGGCAGTAAGTTCGTGGGCGACGGCCGTCGCGATCCGGGTGTCGGTGTCCAGCGGCAGGTGAGGGCCATGCTGTTCGGTGGATCCGACCGGGATGGTCACGCCCAAGGACATGGTTTGCAGCTGGCTAGACGTCGAGCACCCAAGTTCGGCGAGGACAGCCACTCGGTGATGGTAGGCCGAATTCACCTGTCGTGCATCGGTTGTTGGCGCTCTCGAAGAATTTTTTGCCGTCGGAAGTTCACTAAACCCGGTCACCACTGCCACGTCCGCCCCGTGAGTATCAAAATACTCGCTGGTCTCGCATGCGCCGTCGCTACGCTCCGCCCCCTGCGGGCGGGGGCACCCCGAGCGCTCGGGCAAACCCGGGCGGCACCAAGATGTCGTCCGGGTTGAGGTCGTGCACGGAGGCGCGGCCGAGACCCATCAGAGCGGAGTCGATGCCGCCACGGAGGATGTCGAGCACGTTCTCGACACCCGACTGGCCGGCGGCCGCCAGGCCCCACAGGTAGGCGCGGCCGATCATCACCGCACGCGCTCCCAGTGCCAGCGCCTTGACCACGTCGCTGCCGCGGCGGATACCACCGTCCAGCAACACCTCGATCTGGTCGCCGACCGCGTCCACGACGACGGGCAGCGCGCGGATCGACGCCGGCGTGCCGTCCAGGTTATTGCCGCCGTGGTTGGACACCGAGATTGCCGAAACACCAGCATCCACAGCCCTTTTGGCGTCGTCGACCCGCATCACGCCTTTGAGCATGAACGGGCCGCCCCACTGCTCGCGCAGCCACGCGATGTCGTCCCAGGTCGGCGGCGGCGTGCCCATCCACTCCCCGTAGGCGGCGAAGAACGGCGGCCCGGGTTCGCCCCGGGGCGCCTGATTGGGCACCCGCAGGTCCGGCGGGCGCAGCGTCTTGCTGTACGTCCACAGCCAACCCGGACGGGTGATCGCCTGCGGCGACAACTTCAGGATGGTCCGCAGGTTCATCTGCTCCGGGATCGCGGGGCTACCCCAGTCCCGCCCGTGCGAGAACGACCAGTCGGTGGTCGCGATCATGCCAACCGCGCCGGCCTGCCGAGCCCGCTCGACGCGCTGCGCGATCGCCTCGCGCCCGCCGAGCCAATAGACCTGGAAGAACAGCTTCCCGTTAGCGGCGACGACCTCCTCGATCGGCTTGCTGGCGAACGACGACAGCCCCATCGCCGTGCCGCGCGCCGCCGCGGCCCGCGCAACGGCTACCTCCCCATCCGGATCGACCGCCTGCACGCCGGTGGGCGAGATGATGACCGGCAAGGAAATCTCTTGCCCCATAACAGTTGTCGAGAGGTCGCGCTTTTCGATGGCGCCGACGACATGTGGCGCGAAGCCGAGCTCGCTGAACGCCTCGACATTGTCGGAGACAGTCAGCCCCTTCTCGCTGGCGGCGACCAGCGCGGCATAGACCGACTTCGGCAGCCGCCGTTTCGCCCGTTGCTGCGCGATGGCGACGGTCTCGAACCAGGCGTCACGGGCCACGGCTAGACCGGGCTTTCGTTGCAGAGCCGCGTCGGCATGGTCAGTGTCAGCGGCACCGGTCCGCTGCTCCGCCGTCCGTGCGAGTGGTCGCCCGCGGGTCGAGGTTTGTCACGCTCTTGCGCCAGAGCCGGCGCACCGTAACCCTGCACGCATTCCGGATCGGGGCCGTCGATCGGCAGACCGGTGAAGAACTTGGCCGCCATGCAACCGCCCCGGCAGCTGTCGTAGTGCCCGCAGCTTCCGCAAGCGCCCGCCGACTGCGGCTCGCGCAGCTCACGGAACAGCGGGGCGTTCTTCCATACGTTGGCGAAGCCAGTCCCAAAGCCGGAGTCGGACAAGATGTTTCCGGCAAGGAAGCGGTCGTGGATGGCGAACGGGCAGGCATATACATCGCCGACCGGGTCGATCAGGCACACCACCCGGCCGGCTCCGCACATGTTCAGACCGGCCAGCGCACCGGGCTCGCCGAGTCCGGACAGGTGGAAGAAGGAATCACCCGTCAATACCCGCTCACCCTTTGCAACCAGCCAGTCGTAAAGCTGGACCTGCTGGTTGGCGGTCGGATGCAGCTCGTCCCATACTTCGGCGCCACGACCTGATGGGCGCAGCCGAGTGATTCGCAGCGTGGCACCGTAACGGCTTGCCAGCGAGGCGAATTCGTCAAGCTGCCCGACATTTTGGCGGGTCACGACCACGGAGATCTTGGCGTCGGAGAATCCTGCGGCGGCAAGGTTTTCCAGGGCACGGATGGCCATCGCGTAGGACCCGCCACCCCGGACGGCGTCGTTGACCTCTGCGGTCGCGCCGTCCAATGAAATCTGGACGTCGACGTAGTCGCTGGCGGCCAACCGGGCGGCTACCTCGGGCGTGATCCGAACCCCGTTGGTGGAGAACTTCACGCCCACGTGATGAGCGGTGGCGTAATCCACCAGCTCCCAAAAGTCCGGCCGTACAGTCGGTTCCCCGCCGCCGATGTTGACGTAGAACACCTGCATGCGTTCCAGCTCGTCAATGATGTCCTTGCAGGCCTGCGTGGACAGCTCGCGCGGATCACGTTTGCCCGAGGACGACAGGCAGTGCACACACGCCAGGTTGCACGCATAGGTCAGCTCCCAGGTCAGGCAGATGGGTGCGTCCAACCCATGCTCGAACTGGTCGACCAGCCGTGGCACAACCGCTGTCATGCGCGCCGCTCCTTCTCATCACTTCGCTCTGCATCGTCGCCGGCGCGTGTCATGCTGCCACCTTCGGCGCAGCGGGCACCAGCATGTTGGAACAGGCCAGCACGCCCAGCGCGTGCAGATAAGGACCCTGTCTGTCATCCTCGACTCCTGCGGCGCGGCAGGCGGCGCGAACGTCTGGATAATCGGCCAGTGATTGCACCACCTCAAGAATGGTGCGGTTCTTGAGGAATGACAGTTTGCGGGTGCCGAAGTGATATAACAGCGCACCGAACGGCTCGGGTCGCACCGCCACCTGCCGGTGCAACCGCCATGCGAGTCCGGGATCGAACCCGCCCGTCGACCCCTGCGCGGGGGCGGTCACGATCAGTAGACCCCGCACATCCCGTCGATGGACACCTCTTCGACCAAGGACTCGGTGACGAGCTCGGTGTCGGCGTCGGTCTGCTGGTTCGGCTCCATGACGTTGCCTTTCGTTATTAGGGTCTCGACAAGTCGCGTCGATCCGGTGACAATCTTCGTCAGGATATGGCATCGAGTGCCAAAAACGGAAGAGGCTTCTTAAAAAAAGGGGTAGCGGATGCTGGAGCAGGCGCGGGTCGGTCGGCGCCGTTCCACGACCCCGCAGCACATCACCGATGTTGCCCTAGGCCTGTTCGCCGAGAGCGGCTTCGCCGAGGTAAGCGTCGACGACGTCGCACAGGCCGCAGGTATCGCGCGTCGCACCGTGTTTCGTTACTACGCCTCCAAGAACGCGATCCCGTGGGGAGACTTCGACGCTCACCTGCAGCACTTGCGCGAGCTTTTTGACCATGTTGATCCGGCTATGCCACTCGGCGAGGCGCTGCGTGCTGCGCTGCTGTCGTTCAACACCTTTGACGAGTCGGAAACCATCCGCCATCGCCAGCGAATGCGGGTTATCCTGCAAACCGCGGAACTGCAGGCGTATTCGATGACGATGTATGCCGGCTGGCGCGAGGTAATCGCCGAGTTCGTGGCACGCCGATCCGGCGTTCGAACCAGCGACCTGCGACCGCAGACCGTCGCGTGGATGCTGCTTGGTGTCGCCCTGAGCGCCTACGAGTACTGGCTGGACGACGAATCCGTCTCGTTGCCACAGGCTCTCGGGGATGCGTTCGACGTCGTTCGCGCTGGCCTGGACGAGCTGGACCCGCGCCGCGACGATGCAGAGCGAAGCGATGAGGAGGAGCGGTGCAGTGGGTAACTCCAATAGCCGCCTGATGCGGTCTCTGCGACTGCAAGGCCAGATCTGCACCGGCATGGGCTCGCCGATGTACGGCGACGTGTTGGACCGGGTGGCCGCCGACGTGGAAGCCGGCGGTGTCTTCGCCGCCATCTTGTCCGGGCACGAAGACGATGCCGGGCGGCTGGCGCTGCCGCTGCGCCTGCTCGGTGGACTGCACCGGCTGGCGCTCGATAGCCGCGCCCCGGGGCTACGTCGTTGGTATCCGAGCGCGGGTGGGCAGTGGGATGCGCAGGCGGCTTGGCCCGATATCGCGCTCGCCGCCTCCGAGCACGCCGACCTGCTGCGGGCCGCGCTCGACCAGCCGCCGCAAACCAACGAGGTGGGCCGGTCCGCCGCGCTAATCGGCGGTCTGCTCATTCTTGCTCACCGATTCGATTTGCCTGTACGGCTTTTCGAGATCGGGTGCAGTGCCGGACTGAACCTGCGCGCCGACTATTACTGTTATCGCTATCCGGGCGACCAGTGGGGTCCGCGCGACTCGCCGGTGACCATCGACGACGCGTGGCACGGCCAACTGCCGCCCGCCGCGGACCTGCGGATCGTGCAGCGTCATGGCTACGACATCGCGCCGCTCGACGCCACCAGCCGCGACGGCGAATTGGCACTGCTGAGCTATGTCTGGCCCGATCAGCCCGCGCGGCTGGATCGGTTGCGCGGTGCGATCGCCATCGCCCGGCGAGTCCCGGCGCCGTTGCAGCGCCGCAATGCCATCGACGCCGTCGCCGGCCTGTCCGTCGCCACCGGCGCGCTCACCGTGTTGTGGCATTCCATTATGTGGCAGTACCTTTCCGCAGACGACCAGGCCGCCGTTCGAGCCGGGATCGACGCGCTGGGCGCCCAAGCCGGAGCCGTCTCACCGTTCGCGCATCTGATGCTGGAGCCGCAGCGGCGAACACCCGACTCTCCGGTCGAGTTCACGGTTCGCGCCCGCTGCTGGCCCGGCAGTGACGACACGCTAATGGGCACATGTTCGCCGCACGGGCCGCCGGTGAACTGGGAATAGCGCGGGCGCGCAGGATCATTGCAGTCGGCCCTGGGCGGTGGCCAAGAACGGCGCGGCGATTCCGAGGAATCCGTCGGGGTCTGAAGAAAACACCACGTGGCCCGTGGGCAGCACCTCCAGTCGCGATCCCGGGATTCTGGCCGCGGTGAGACGCCCCACTCGCATGGGGCCTGCGGTATCTTTTGATCCCCAGATAATCAGGCACGGCGCGGTGATGCGATCGGCGTGCGGGCACAGGTTATGTTCGGGCGCGGCGAAACTGCGCCACAGCGCCGCCGTGAGAACGACACCTTCGCGGGTGTGCGCACGGGCCAGCGCACGTTCCTGAATGGCATGGTCGCTGTCGCTGGTCGCCTTCATGTAGCTGGGGATGAACCGCGGCAGGACTCGTTTCATCACCGCCGGTGTTCCCATTACTCGGCAGTAGAGGCTGGCGGCCGGACCGGCGATGAAACCGCCCGTATTGACCAAGACGAGCCGCGAAACCCGTTGGGGGTCGGTGATCGCCAACCGTGCCGCAGCAAAACCGCCGACGGAGTTTCCGATGAACGCGGCGGGCGGCAGATCAAGTGCGGCGACGAGGTCGGCGAGAACGTCGGCGAAGGAAGCCGCGGTCGGCCGATAGTTCGGCGTCGGGGCTGGCGAGTCGCCGTGGCCCGGCCAGTCCACCGCGATCACCCGGTGGTCACCACGAAGGCTCGGCGCGATCGCGTCGAAGTCGTGGCGATCATGCAACGTCGCGTGGAGTAGCACCACCACCGGCCCTTCTCCGCTATCGCTGTAGGCAACCTCTCCCACCCGCGTTTGCACCATGTTGACCATTGCCACTCCTTTCGTTGACCGACTGGTCGGTCAACGATATCATTGCCGGCGTCCCTACCTCAAGGAGTAACCAATGACTGTTCCCGCACCCGACGCCCCGTTCTCCGACAAGGTGGCATACTACAAAACCCAACACACCAGTCGCGGAACGCGATTCACGCATATGATCGGCACGCCCGTGATCGCTGCCGCAATTCCGCTGCTAGTGGCGAAACCCCGAGTGGGACTGCTGATGTTCGTCGGCGGTTGGGTTGTGCAAATCGCCGGGCACCGCTTTTTCGAGCACAACTTGCCCTCGACGCACAAGGGCTGGATCACCTATCAGCTCACCGGGGTGATCCACGTATGCGAACAGTACGGCGAACTGCTCGCGCGACGCAGTCAACGCAAAGCCGCACGCAAACCGGCGGTTAGAGTGCTTGGATGACCCCGACGCCGTCCACGGTGCCCGCCATGCCGACGGGCGGGCGCAAGGAAGCAATGGCCAGAACTCGAGAATCGATCATCGACGCGGGACTGCGACTGGCCGAGCGCACCGGGCTGGCCGGCTTGAGCGTCAATCTCATCGTCGAGGAAGCCGGGGTGGCCAAGGGCACGTTCTTTCACCACTTCGGCGACCGAGCCTCGTATCTGCTTGCGCTGCACCGTGAATTCCATGAGCGGTTGGCCACCCAGCTGCAACCCGCGATCGCCGGCGTGCCGGCCGGGCGCCGTCGGCTGGTCATTGGCGCGAACACCTACCTCGATGGTTGCTTACGCGACCGCGGTGTGCGCGCCCTGCTGCTGGAAGCGCGCGCCGAGCCGGCGGTTACCGACGAAATCAAACACCGCAACAAAGCCGGCGCCGAGCTGTTCCAACCCGACTTCGCCGCACTGAAACGCCCACACCCTTACGAAAGCGCGCAGTTGTGGGTCGGCATGCTCGCAGAAGCCGCGCTCATCGAACACCAAGCCGCGAAAGCACTTCCCGACATCCGGGAAGCCCTCGAGCGGTTCTTGGCTTGACCTGGTCGCGCTAGCCCAGCACCTCGGAAATCGGCGCGGCAGCGGCGATCTTGGCTCGCGTTTTCATGACCTTGGCGGGCATACCGCCGCCGACGACACCTGCCACCACGCCATCACGCTCGTAGTACGCGAGGAATCTGCGACCGTCGTCCTCAACGACATGCACGATGTCGGTGGCGATTGGCTCGCCCAAACATTGGATCTTGACGTCGTATTGATCGCTCCAGAAATACGGGACGACGACGTTGGATGGCGCGTCCTGGCCGAGCATCGCAGGCACCACGACCCGGGCCTGCTCGGCGACATTGCTCCAATGTTCCACTCGCACTTGGTGTCCCGTCGGGTCGCGCCAGGAAGAGACGTCACCGAGTGCCCACACGTTCGGCGCGCTGGTCCGTCCGGCCGCATCACAGATCACGCCGTTGTCGACCTCGACGCCGCTGCCGTCGAGCCAGTCGGTCGCTGGCCGCGAGCCGATGCCAACCACCACCAAGTCGGTCGTCAGCTCGGCGCCGTCGGTCAGCAGCACGCTCTCGACGTGCTGGTGTCCGCGGACCTCGGCCACCCCGACTTCGGTGCGCACATCGACACCCTCCGCGCGGTGCAGCCGCGTCACCAGCCCACCGATCTGCGCGCCAAGCACCGCGGCCAGCGGCGCGGGCTGCGGCTCCACCAGCACCACGTCGACTCCCAGCCCGCGCAGGCTGGCCGCCACCTCACAGCCGATGAAACCCGCGCCGACCACAACCGCGTGCCGCGCGGACGACGCGTGTTTGCGCAACGCGAGACTTTCGTCGAACGAACGCAACACTCGGATGCCATCCAGGTCGGGGAACGCCGGAATGCGCCGCGGTATGAGGCCGGTCGCAATGACGAGTTCGTCGTAGCCGAGCGTCGTCGCGTCGTCGAGAGTCACCGTCTGCGCAGCGGTGTCCAGACCGGTTGCCGCCGACCCGAGCCGCAAGGTGATGTTCTGCTCGTCGTAGAACTCACGCGGTTTGAGCGTCACGTCATCGACTTAACTGCGCAGCACCTCCTTCGACAGCGGGGGGCGGTCGTAGGGCAAATGGACCTCATCGCTGACGATGGCCAGCGAGCCGGTGTAGCCCGCCCGGCGCAATTGCTCAGCGGTCCGGGTCGCGGCGAGCCCTCCGCCGACGATCAGTATTCCGTTGCCCGAGCTGGTGGTCATTTGGAGTTCATACACGATTGTGACGACGGGCGGTTGCTCACCCCTCGGCCCGGGATCGGTCAATGAGGTTGGACAGCACGACGATGCTTTCGGTGCGTTCGATATCGGCACTAGTGCGGATG
>NZ_JBAPPI010000667.1:0-8460 GCF_049280035.1 Mycobacterium sp.
GCACTGGTGCGCAGGGTATGAACGCCCTCCAGCGCGGCTTCTTGCGCGTTAGGCCATCGCCGGGCCCGCACACCGGTGGCGATCAGCAGCCGATCGCCCGGAACTTCATTGCCGTCGGCCAGTCGGACCAGCCGGTTGGCGCGGTCCAGGGCGGTCGCCGCCACACCGAGTCGCCACTCGGCATCCACCTGGCGCAGCCGCGGCAGCTTGGTGTGGTCGGCGGGCACCCAGCCCTTGAGGACCTGTTTGGACAGCGGCGGCCGGTCATAGGGCTCGTCCGGCTCGTCGCCGATGATAACGAGCTGCCCGCGAAAACCCTCTTCCCGCAACGCCTCGGCGGCACGGAGCCCGGTCAGCGAAGCACCGACATGACGATGCGGCCGCTGTCTTTGAAGCCATCCCGGATCATCGGCGCTCGCAGGCTAGTCGTTATCGAGCCGTTCCACGATGATTGCCTGCACCGGGCATGACGCCGCCGCCCGCACTACCGGCAAACGCTGACTGTCGTCCGGGTTGGGGTCGTAGGTGAGAGTCTCTTCGCCGCTGAGCTTGAGCACTTCGGGTGCGAGCGGCACGCACTGCGCATACCCCAGGCAGCGGTTCAGGTCGACGACGATCCGCATAGCGACCTCGATCCTCGTGACTGAAGACCTAATGCTCCGCAGCGTACATCCAGTCGCGATGCCAATCCCGGGATTACGAAAGGCACTGACGGCGAGATGGATTCGCGGATCCGGGTGCATGCTGGTACCTATGACCCGAAACGAGATCACCGAGCAGATCGTCGTCGCCCGGCTGGCTAAGGGCTTGACCTGGCAAGAGTTGGCCGACGCGATCGGCCGGCCGGTGGTGTGGACCACCTCGGCGCTGCTTGGCCAGCACCCGATTCCCGCCGAACTCGCCCATGTGCTTGTCGAATTGTTGGGTCTCGACGAGTCGGTGGTCGCGGTGCTGGCCGCACCGCCCATGCGCGGCGGGCTGCCCACCGCGGTGCCCACCGATCCGACCATCTACCGCTTTTACGAGGCTCTGCAGGTATATGGCGGGGCGATCAAAGAGCTCATCCATGAGCAGTTCGGTGACGGGATTATGAGCGCGATCAATTTCAGCGTCGATTTGCAGAAAAAACCCCATCCGTCGGGCGATCGCGTGGTGGTGACATTCGACGGTAAATTCCTTCCTTACGACTGGGTTGCGGCAGAAACCTGACGTGTCCGCGAGCGAACCTGGCAGCCCGTAAAGAAACCGTCAACAAACAAGCGCCGCGGGCTGTCGGCGCTTAGTTTCTTTTAATACACCGTTGAGAGCCGAGTCGCGTGGTGCTCGCAGCGGATAGGACGGTGCCTATCGATGATTCTGATCGGCTTGGCGCTCGCGGCAGTCTTAGCGGCTTACCCAATCGCCGCCTTGCTTTTTCCGGAGGGGCCGTAATTGAGTAACGCATTCGCGGGCGTCGCGTTCCTTGTTTTGCTCGTCGCAGCGCTGGCGGCGGTGCATGTACCGCTGGGTGACTATATGTACCGCGTCTACACCTCGCCGCGGAACTCCAAAATCGAGAGCGCCATCTACCGCGTTATCGGCGTCGACCCCAAAGCCGAACAGCCGTGGCACGGGTATGCCCGCAGCGTGTTGGCGTTCTCGGCGGTCGGCATTGTGTTCCTGTTCTTTTTCGAACTGCTTCAGGACAAGTTGCCGCTGCACCTGCATGATCCGGCGACCAAGATGACCCCGTCGCTGGCGTGGAACACGGCGGTCAGCTTTGTCACCAACACCAGCTGGCAGTCGTATGCGGGTGAGTCGACGGAGGGCCACCTGGTGCAGATGGCCGGCATTGCCGTGCAAAGCTTCCTCTCCGGTGCGGTGGGCATGGCGGTGGCAATTGCGTTGGTGCGCGGCTTCGCCCGAGAAAAGACTGAAGAGCTGGGCAACTTCTGGGTGGATATGGTCCGTGGCACGTTGCGCATCTTGCTGCCGATCGCGTTCGTCGGCGCGATGGTGCTGCTGGCCGGCGGGGTAATCCAGAATTTCCATCTGCAGGACCAAGTTGTCACCACGTTGAGCGGCGCCCAGCAGACCATCACCGGCGGACCGATCGCCAGCCAGGAGCCCGTCAAGTTGATCACCGGCGACGGCGGTGGGTTCTACAACGCACAATCAGCACATCCGTTTGAGAATCCGAACGGGTGGACGAACTGGGTCGAAATCTTCCTGATGTTCGTGATCCCTTTTACGCTGCCCCGCACCTTCGGGCGGATGGTCGACAGCAAAAAACAGGGCTACGCGATCGCCGCGATCATGGGTGTCCTCGCCGTCATGAGCATGGCCCTCATCCTGATGTTTCAGTTGGGACATCACGGCACCGTGCCCACCGCGACCGGTGCCGCCATGGAGGGCATCGAGCAACGTTTCGGGATCTTCGACTCGGCGATCTTTGCCGACACGGGCACGCTCACCTCCGACGGCGCCATCGACTCGATGCACGACTCCTACACCAGCCTGGGCGGGCTGATGACGATGTTCAACATGCAGATCGGCGAGGTGGCGCCGGGCGGGATCGGCTCGGGCCTTTACGGCCTGCTGCTGCTGGCAGTGATATCGGTGTTCATCGCCGGGCTGATGGTCGGGCGTACACCGGAATACCTCGGCAAGAAGATCAGAGCCCGCGAAATGACTTTGTCGACAAGCTTCATCCTGGCCACTGAGTTGGCGGTGTTGGTTGGCACCGGAATCGCGATGGCGTTCCCGGGCCCACGGGCCAGCATGGCCAACACCGGGCCGCACGGCCTGTCGGAAGTGCTCTACGCATTCACTTCTGCGGGCAACACGAACGGCTCGGCGTTCGCGGGTCTATCGGCAAACACCATGTTCTATAACACCGCCTTGGGCCTGGCGATGCTGCTGGCCAGATACCTGCCGATGATCCTGGTGCTGGCGCTCGCCGGATCGCTGGCCCGCCAAGGCCATACCCCGGCATCGATCGGCACCCTGCCCACCCATCGGCCGCAATTCGTCGGTCTGGTCGCGGCGGTGACGGTTATCCTGTGTGCACTGACATTTTTGCCGGCCTTAGCACTGGGGCCGCTTGCCGAAGGTATCCACTAGATGCGTGGTCCCTACTTCGAGGCCGATTGGCGGCGGGAGCAGCTGCGGACCAACCTGTGGCTCGTCCCGGTGTTGGAAACGGTTGCGGTAGTCCTGCTGTTCGCCCTCACCTACACGGTCGACCGGGCAGCCTATGACGGAATCATCACGCTGCCGTCGTGGGTGCTGAACGGCAGCGCCGATTCGGCTCGAGCCGTGTTAGCCACCATCGCCGCGGCGATCATCACCGTGGTCGGCATCGTTTTCTCGATCACCATCGTGGCCCTGACGCTGGCATCGACGCAGTTCGGCCCGCGGATGCTGCGAAACTTCGTGCGGGACCCGGGAACTCAAGTTGCACTGGGAACATTCGTCGCATCGTTTGTCTACGCGACGATCGGCCTGGTTTCGGTGGGCGGTGGCCCGCATGGGGATTTCGTTCCGCATCTGTCGATAACGGTGACGTTCTTCCTGACGTTGGTTGACGTCGCTGTGTTGATCTTCTTCCTCAATCACATCGCCTCGATGATTCAGCTTCCGGTGGTGATCGCGCGCATCGCCGGAACACTGGCCGTGGAGATCGCCGCCCTCGATCGCGGTGAATCGTACGGTGTCGGCGGCCGGCGCGGCCCGTCGCACGAGGAGTTGCTGGCGAAGTTGGCCGAGTCGGGCGCCCCGATCCGCACGCCGCACAGTGGCTATCTTCAGGTCATCCGCCATGATGTGTTGGTGAAAATCGCTACCAAGGCCGATGCGGTGGTCCAATTGCCCTACCGCCCCGGGCATTTCCTGGTTGCCGGCCAGGTGATGGCCAGGGTGTGGCCGCCCGAGGCTGCCCCAGCTGTCGCCGAGCGTCTCGCGCTGGGCCACGTTACAGGTGCGTATCGAACGCTGCCGCAGGATATTTCGTTTGGCTTCGATCAATTGGTCGAGATCGCTTTGCGTGCGCTGTCACCCGCGGTCAACGACACGTTCACCGGAATGACCTGTATCGACTGGATCGCCGACTGCCTGTGCCGGATCTCCACCTCCTGGCGTCCGCAACGGATCCGGCGCGACGCAGAGGGAAATATCCGCGTCATCGCGTTCGTCGCCGATTTCAATCGACTTGTCGAGCGCACCTTCGACACCATCCGCCAGGCCGCAAGCGGCATGCCCGCCATCATGATTCGCCAACTCGAGGCCTTGGCCAAGGTCATCGAACAAACCCCCGACCGGAAACGCCGGACGGTACTGATCCGCGAAGCCGACGCAATCCAAAGATTAAGCCTGGCCACGGTAACCGAGCCCACCGACCGCGACGACGTCACGAAGCGGTACGAGGCCGTCATGGCGCTGATCCACCCCAACGCGCCGCCACCCTCCGCCGACGTCAGACCGATTGACGACGGATACGACTACGGCAAGGCCGCGCCCGCCGTCTGAGCCGCCACTGTCATCGGCAGCGGCTACAGTCGGCGGTCATGACCACCGAACACTCGCCTCCGCTGAAGGCGGACCTTGTCCTTTCCGGTGGCGGCGTCAAAGGCATCGGCCTGGCCGGCGCCGTCGTCGCGCTGATGGAAGCCGGATACGGCATCCAGCGCGTCTCCGGCACATCGGCAGGCTCGATCGTCGGCGCGATATTGGCGGCCGGCGCAGACCAGCTGACCCCCGGGCAGGTCGAGCAGCTCACCATGACGTTGCCCTACCGCAAATTCCTCGACCCGACGCCGCTCACCGGCATCCCGCTGCTCGGCCCCGCCTGGGGTCTACTGAGCGAAACTGGAATCTACAAAGGCGATTTCGCCCACCAGTGGATCCGTTCTGAGCTGGACAACCTAGGTGTGCGCACGTTCGGCGATCTGGCGTTGGACAACGAGAACCTGCCGCCCGAGCAGCGCTACCGGCTGGTGGTCACGGTGTCCGACGTGACCACCGGCCAGCTGGTGCGGCTGCCGTGGGACTATCACCGGCTCTACGGGGTGGACCCCGACGAGCAGGAGGTCGCTGATGCGGTTCGCGCTTCGATGTCGATTCCGTTCTTTTTCCGGGTGGCCAAGCTGACCAGCGCCAGCGGCCTGACCTCGACGCTGGTTGACGGCGGACTGCTGTCGAATTTCCCGATCGACTCATTCGACCGGCGTGATGGCAAACGACCACGATGGCCGACATTCGGTGTCACTTTGTTACCCAATCTTCCGGAGGGCAACGACAAAGTGATTCCGGCTCTGCGACCGGTGAATTGGGTGTTCGGCGGTCCGCCGCTGCTGGAAGAGCTGATCACCACGATGATCGTCGGCCGCGACCAGGCCTACCTCAACCAGCCCTGGGTCAGTGCGCGGGCGATTCGGGTCGACTCGACCGAAGTCAGTTTTCTCGACTTCAAACTCTCTAAGAGACAGATGCAAGCGCTTTACCAGCGTGGCCATGAGGCAGCCGAAGCGTTCTTGTCCACCTGGAACTGGACGGAATACCTCGAGCGCTACCGACGGCCAGCGTGAGCGACGGCTAAACGCCGAATTCCGCTGCCATGCCGTCGATCCCGGCGCGGATGGCAGCCAGCGCATCGGCTCGGGTCCGCAACTTCGTCGCAGCATGCGCCTGCTGCTTGAGGGTGGCGAATTGTCGCGCGGCTTCCTCGGCGCGGCTGAGCACCATATCGGGCAGCACGATTTCGTCGAGCCAGCCGGCAGCGATTGCGGTTTCGCCGAAGAACGTCTTCGCCAGGCCGGAGGCTTGCTGGTAGGCCGAGCGCGTCAGCCGCAGCTTCATCACCTCCAGCGCCGCGTACGGGATCGTCATACCGATCGCGACCTCGTTGGCCTGGATGTTGGAGGCGGGCGCCGCCACCCGGTGGTCGCCGCTGGCCAGCAAGAACGCACCCATCGCGATGGCGTGCCCGGTGCAGGCCATCACCACCGGCTTGGGATAGGACAACAGCCGATAGGAGAGCTCGAAGCCGCCCTTGAGCATGTCGATCGCAGGCTGAACATCGCCGGAGGTCAGGACTTTCAGGTCGAACCCACCGCTGAAGACCCGGTCGTTTCCGGCGATCACCAACGCGCCCACGTCGTCACGGTCGGCGTTGTCGAGTGCTCCGTTGAGCGCCTGCTGCATGCTCTGGCCCAGGACGTTGACCTTGCCGTCGTCCATGGTGATGAACGCGACGGAGTCGTCGAGCCGATAGGTGACCGGGTCGCTCATAGCGTCGCTAGACCACTCGCTCGCCGCGGTGCTTGCCCAGCTCGGCTTCGGCGTCGCCCCAACGCAAACTGACGTCGGTCGGCGGCGCGTCGATCTGACGGGTGCGCCACCGGTCCTTGGTTTCCTCCACCGCGCGGTTCATCCGTTCGATCTCGCTGCGGAAGACGTCGGCGCGAGTTTCCTTGGTGGCGTAGTGGAAATAGGTCAGCACGCTGCGAAGAAGTTCCAGCTTCTCTTTTTCCCGCTTGGCCAGGTTGTGGGTCGTCATCAGCTCGATCCGCTGAACCGGCGGCAGCGCGGCCCAGTCCAGCACCACCTTGGTTTCAAACGGACGCCGGCGACGCTGCCAGAACTTCCATCGGCGGGGAGCTTCGACGCGGTCGTAGTAAGTCAGCGTGCCCGGAAAGCGCGACTCGATGGCCTCACCCAGCTCGTTGCGGTCGAGCGCCGAATCCCACACCGTGCGCCACTCCTGGCCGGGCGCCAGAACGGGCAATTGGCTGGGGAGTTGCAGCTCAACGACGTCCGCGTATCCGTCGGTGGCGTTTTCGTATTCGGCGACGGTCGGTGGGTGCGGAAACGTGAACTGCACGTCGTAGGCCGGGGTTTTACCGAAGTTGCGCACCACGAGCTCGATCAGATGCCAATCGGCGGCGTGCGGCTCCATGAACATACCGACGTGTGGCCGGGTCTCTTCGGTGGCCAGCCGACGATTGCGGCGGACCTGTTGATTGGCGTAGATCAGCGCGATTATGCCGAGAATGGCCAGAGCCCAGACGGCCCATGCCAACCAGGTGCCGGACGTCGCGCCCGCCACCTGGTGCCAACGATCTTCGATCCATCCCATCGAAGAATCCATCCCTCCGCTTATATCACAGCGCTTACTGGCGAGAAAATTCGCTGGAGGGCCCTTAAATGCTTATTTAGCCACCCATGAACATTCGCCACTGATCGAGATCGGCGACGCGGTAGACATAGTTGGAACGCTTGACCTCCGACAACGACGCACTGGGTTCGAGTGAGTACCAGTGTCCGGGAAACACCGTCGGATCACCAGCCAGCTGGGCGAGCTTTTGCAGGCTGCGGAACATCTCGTCGGAGTCGCCGCCCGGAAAATCGGTGCGGCCACAACCCTCCAAAAACAACGTGTCACCGGCAACCAGCCGGCCGCCGAGCAGGAAGCATTGGCTGCCCGGTGTGTGACCGGGGGTGTGCAGCAGCTCGATTTCGATGTCGCCGGCGCTGACCTTGTCGCCATGCTCATGCTGGGTGAGGTCGCCCATGCTGATCCCGGTAATACGCGAAACAAACAGCGCCTCTTGGGAATTGACGTGCACGGGGACGCTGACGCGCTCCAGCAGTTCGGCCAGGCCCTTGAGTTCGAAGCCCATTATCGAGCCGCCGACATGGTCAGGATGGTGATGAGTCACCAGCACTCCGGACAGGTGCATGCCGTCGGCTTCCAGCGCGTCGAGCAGATCGCCGGCGGCGTATGCCGGGTCGACCACCAGGCAGTCACCGGTCTGGCGGTCCCCGATCAAGTAGGCGAAGTTGCGCATCTGGGTCGCGAACCCGTCACCCTTGGCGAAGTCGCGGCCGGAGAGCAATTGGCGGAAATACAGCCGGTCGGAATCAGGCACCTGCTCAGCCTATGGCCCGCGGAAGTTCGGGTATCGCCGTGGTGCCCGCGAGTAGCCGTCAAATCCGGCCGACTCGCCCGCGCTCTTCGTCGAATATCCGCTGGGTTTGGTGCCCTCGCAGCCCAGGCTGTACCCTCTTTTAGGCCCGCGGCGCGACTCGACTGGTCGCTACGGGTGCGGCCCCCTTAGCTCAGTCGGTAGAGCGTTTCCATGGTAAGGAAAAGGTCAACGGTTCGATTCCGTTAGGGGGCTCGGCGGACGCCGAGCAGGCAGGCGGCCCAGAACGAAGGCAATGCAGTCGCAAGGCGATGTAGCTCAGTCGGTTAGAGCGAACGACTCATAATCGTTAGGTCGCCGGTTCGAGTCCGGCCATCGCTACAAGACAACAACGAACGAAAACCCGAAAAGAGAACCGACGTGGCCTCTAGTACCGACGTACGGCCCAAGATCACCTTGGCGTGCGAGGTGTGCAAGCACCGCAACTACATCACGAAGAAGAACCGCCGCAACGACCCCGACCGGCTGGAGCTGAAGAAGTTCTGCCCCAACTGCG
>NZ_JBAPPI010000668.1:0-2329 GCF_049280035.1 Mycobacterium sp.
TCCCTATTGGGCCCAAACCCCTGTCGCTGCAACGACATTGCGCTGGTCAGTGTGCGATCGAGAATCCCGCGGGCACGCGACACGGACGCGGGTTCTGGCCGCCCCCACCTGACCCACGCATCAACAAGACCGTCGAAAACCGCGCGCACGTAGGCCAGATCCTCGGCCGACACATCCATCACGCGCCGTCCTCATTGCTTGATTCGACACCGGGCGTCGTCCGGCGGCGGCTCGCTTCCTCGAGGCGCGGCCGCAGTGCCGCACGGAGCCTCTCAAGATCAGCCTGAAAGCTAATTTCTTCGGGTGTGGGGTCAGGTGTCACCGGTTTTCTCCTGATTCTTCTTGAAACGGGCGCTGAGCCAACTCCTGCACCAGCGGCAACATTTTGAACTGCTTAAAACCATGTGAGCGGGCCCATTTCACCCGGGCAATCTCCCAATCCAACTTGGACTCCCAGCCGTCCTCCCGGCGGTAGGTGGCCAGGTGCGGCGGCCAATCCGGCTCATCATTTCGTTCACGTCTCTTAGCCATTCCGTTTATCTCCTTCTGTGAATTCCTGCACCGACGCCAACTGGCCCCGCCGAGCCGGCGCCTTACGCCACCTCGCATCAGCGGACTGTTTAGCCGCAGCCGAACGCCGGCGCCCCACTACCTCACCCTCCAGGGGCAACCCCAAAGCGACGACAAGCTGGTCGCACAGCTTGCGGTGAGCCGCGATCGCGGCCAAAAGTGGATTTACACGCGGCTGATTTCGGCTTCCCATGACGACGGTGCCCATCTCGGCCAGATCCGCCTTCATGGCTGCCAACTCGTCAACGGTCAAACAGAGCTGCTTGAGCAATGCCGTCTCGGCGGCGTTAAGCTCGGACTCGGCGAGGACATCGCGCCACAGTTTCTTGCCCTCGGCCTGCAGGTCTTTCGGCGCAGAAGGCGGCCGATTATTACCCGTTTCCATCGCTAAATCCCTCCTTACTATTAGACACGGCAGCCTAAAAACCCAGGCCGCTGTACAAAATGCCGAGGTCGCTGTACAAACAGATCGCCGCATGCTCTGACCAGCAAGTTTGGAGGCTACCTTGGTGCCATTATGTCTGTTTGGACTTTTGCATACCCCCTGGTCAGAGGTCTTTTTATGTGTTACCGACCTGGCGTCCGTCCTGGCGTCCGCGTTTGCGCAGGTCAGGACGCTGGGCGATGTTAGGTTACGCGGAACGGTGTTTGGTTTGTTATTAGACACGATCGGTGGTAACACATACCGGCTGCGGCGCTCATGTGTCCCACCTCAGTAGGAACTCCTGGATCAGAGCGGACAGCTCGAGCCGGGCCAGGTGCATGCCGAGGCAGCGGTGCGGGCCGGCGCCGAAGCTCAGGTGGCTGTGCGCCTTGCCGTCGCTGAGTGGTTCGACGCCGGCTGCGGGGCTGGCTGCGCCGATGAAGAGGCTAATCGTTGTGTTGGGCGGCAATTCGAGGCCGGCGATGCTGGTGTGGGTTGTGGTGGTGCGTCCGACTAGTGGCGTGGCGGGATAGTAGCGGATCATCTCCTCGACGCATGCGCGCATGAGGTTGGGTTGTTGGCGTAACTGTTGCCGTAACGCCGGCCGTTGGGAGAGATTGAAAAGTGTGAAGATGGCTGTGGCGGAGATGGTTTCGATGCCTGCGGCTATAAGTAGGTGACTGAAGCCGAATAGCTCGTCGTCGGTGAAGGTGCCGCATAGTTGTCCGATGACGCCGTTGGGGGATGCTTGCGGCAGCGCGCCGCGTACGTATTCGGCGAATGCGGTTAGGGATCCAGGGTCGCCGTGGTGGAGCATGTGCGCGACGTAGTCGCGGTCGCTTTGCGGCAAGCCCATCAGTTCGAGGATTGCGGCGGCGCCGTACGGGGCGCCGATCACGCGCGCGACGTTGTCACCGTTGGCTGTGTCGAGGGCTGTGTCGAGGATTTCGGCTGCGTATGTGCGCAGCGTCGGCGTCATGGCTTTCATTGCTGCGGGCCCGAAGAGTGGCGCCAAAATCTGTCGGTAGCGGGTGTGCTCGGGCGGCTCGACTTCAAGCGGAGGGCGCGTCAGGCCGGCGAAAAATGGTCGATGTGCGAACTTGTCGGTGTCGCGGAGAACGGTGAGGATATCGTTGCGGTCGGTGAATATGTAACCGTCGTCGACCGTCTTCACGATGGGCGACCAGTTGATCCGCCCCCACTTGTGGGAGTTTTCCATCTCGAAGGCGCAGGGGCTCATGTGCGGGATGTTCACGCGCTCAACTGCTTTCGGCTGCGCGACGGCGTGACCAACCGCAGGTAAATGATCTGACGTCGGTGTTCATGGTCATGGGG
>NZ_JBAPPI010000669.1:0-5717 GCF_049280035.1 Mycobacterium sp.
GGTACACACTTGGGAACCGCGACTGATCCTGACGGCGTCGTTTATCCCCGGCACGAATGTTCCGTGGTCGTTGAGGTATCGGATATAGCTGTCGCCGTCGGCATGGGCCGGCGCGGCCACCGCTAGCGCGGCGGGAATCACCAACACCGTCGCCAACCATCGCATGGTATTCATGGTCCGACCGTAAACCGATCTGGGTGCAGCCGAGCACAGAACTAGCACTCAGACGCCGGAGAGTGGGAGGTCAAGCGGCTAACGTTCTTCGGTAACCAGGTGCCCGTTGTGCGGGATGGCGGAGTTCGCTAGTAGGGGGATTCCTGGCAGACTTCGCTGCATCTCGACACAGACGCGATACGACCGGACCGGGCGGACCTATTCGTACACCCGTCGACCCGATCCGCGCATCGCCGCAGCCATCAATGGCGCACTGCGCGGCATGGCGACGGTGGCGAATATCGGCGCTGGAACCGGATCCTACGAACCAACGGGCACCGTGATCGCAGTCGAACCCAGCCGCGTCATGATCGCCCAACGCCCGCCCGGTTCTGCTCCAGCTGTTCAGGCCGTCGCCGAGCAGCTACCGATCAGCTCGCACGCCGTGGATGCTGCACTAGCGGTGCTGACCGTCAACCACTGGAGCGATCTCGAACGGGGCATTGCTGAGATGTCGCGCATTGCTCGCCGTCGGGTAGTCATCCTTACCTGGGATCACGACGTGTTCCGACAGTTCTGGCTAATGCGCGAATACCTGCCCGCCGCCGCCCAGACCGACGCCGACTTGGCCGTCCCCCTCATGAAGCTTGTTGCGCTGTTGGACGAGCCGACAATTATTCCGATCCCGGTTCCGCATGACTGCGTCGACGGATTCGGCGGCGCGTATTGGCGACGGCCTCACGCCTACCTCGACTCGGCCGTCCAAGCCGGCATGTCTGTATTCGCCCTGACGCCGAAATCCTCAGTATCAGAAGGGCTATCACGACTGCGCGCGGACCTATCCAGCGGCGAATGGGACCGCCAACATCGGGATCTCTTCGACCGTCAACACCTGGATCTCGGCTACCGACTCCTCGTCGGCACAGTTGGCGTCAGACGGCGCGGTCGATCTGGTCGGGGGAGTACTGAATGACGGGAGCTGAGTCGCCGTAGATGTTAAGGGTGTGAATGAAGCGGTGCAGTCCCATGGCCGACGCGCAGGTGAAGCCAAGTTCCACGATCTGAGCTGCGGTGAAGTGCTCGCCGAGACGCCTATAGAACTCGTCGTCAATCGCATGGTGATCAGCCGACAGCAGATCGAGGAATTCGATCGCGATCTGCTCCTGCGGCGTGAGCGTGCCATGGCCCGGTGCGAGAAGACATGCGACGTCTTCGTCGGTGATCGAATCGTGCTTACGCGATTGACTGCAGGGCTCGCATTCGCCGAGTTGCGCGCTGCGAATGCGGAGGAGCTCCAACAGTCGGTCCCCAAGCAGCGAGTCAGCCCCCAGGTAGGTGCGCGCCATATTCACCTGAGCGAGTTGGGCGCTGCGATAGGCGAAGATCTGTAGCGGCACCGGCGTGGCGTAGAGCCCATCGGCTACGCCGCCCTCGACTATTTCGCGCGATTGCGCACTGAGCTGATCCATCGGGATCGGTGCGATACGTGGCATACCTTGACAGTATCGCCGTTCTGGTTTGTTCGGCGGCAGTTGTGCGGTTGGCCGCGGCCAACTATCGAGGGAGGCGGCGCAGGTGTCCCGTTTGGTCGGCAAGACAGCAATTGTGACGGGTGGCGCGGGAGGTATCGGCGCGGCAACGGTGCAGGCCCTTGCAGGCCGAGGCGCTTCGGTTGCGGTCGTCGACATCGACGAGAGTAAGGCAGCCGATGTGAACACGCTGACCATGTATGTTGCGACCAGTCACGGCAAGCAGGGCGTTCGGGCGAATACCGTTGTGCCGGGCTTGATCCTAACCGATGCGGTCAAGGAGCATCTCTCGGAAGAAACACTGGCGAGCCTGGCGAGCGCCACCTTGACGCCTTACGCCGGGCGGCCCGAGGATGTCGCAGATCTCGTGGTATTCCTGGCATCCGATGAATCGCGGTACATCACTGGTCAGATGATCTGCATTGACGGGGGTATGTCGACCCACGTCGCGGCCAAGACCGATTAGTGCCGGTTGAACTTACCGCGCCGGGCCGAGGACGTACTCACCGGTGGTCGGGTGGTGGTACCAGCCAGACGACGCCTGGGTTCCACCGTCGACGTGGATGGTTTGGCCGGTGATATAGCTGGACATATCGGACGCGAGGAATACTGCGGCGCAAGCCATTTCGTCGACGTCGCCTGCCCGGCCCATAGGTACAACGAGCCCAAAGTGCTGGTCGGCACCCGGGGGTGCGATAGCAGCTATACCCTCGGTGAGCGTGATATCGGGTGCCAGGGCATTGATCCGGATGCCGTGGGGTGCGAGCTCGAGGGCGGCAGTCTTGGTGTAGTTGATGACACCGGCCTTAGCCGCCGCGTAAGTCGCGAACCCCGGTGCGGCCCGGATGCCTTCGATCGAGGTCACGTTGATGATGCTGCCGGACATTTTCTCCTCGACGATTCCAAGAGCTACCCGCTGGGTGCATAGGTACACGTGGCGAAGGTTGGCCCTGTACAGGGCATCCCAGCCGTTCTCGGTGGTTTCGAGGATCGGGGAGTGGAATACCCCGCCGGCGTTGTTCACCAGGATGGTCACCGGCCCGAGTTCGGCGACCGTGCGGGTCAGCGCGGCGTCGACCTGTGCACTGTCGCGGACATCAGCGGTTATACCCAAGGCGCCAATCTCCGCTGCTGCGGCGGCGCACGACTCGGGATTGCGTTCCCAGATTGCGACCGAGGCGCCGAACGCTTTGAGACCTGCCGCGACACCGCGACCAATACCTGCTCCGCCGCCGGTGACAACCGCAACGCGGTCGGTCAAAAGAATCTTTGAGGGGTTGATAGGCATGAAGCGACCCTAGAACAAAGGCAGCCGACGTGTTACTTTCTTTACGTCTTGTGTTGTGAATGTAAAACAACAAGGGTGGCCTATTGTGCCGAGCACCATCTTCGTTACCGGCGCCACCGGTCAAACCGGGTCCAACGTTTGTGAACAGCTGGTCGAGCGGGGCGACCACGTGCGCGCGCTGGTACGCAACCCCGACGAGGCCACCGTGCTCGCCGAGATCGGTGTCGAGCTCGTCAAGGGTGACGTCTCCGATGCCGACGATGTCCTTCGCGCGGCCATGGGGGCAGAGGCCGCGATTCACTGTGCGGCGCTTCTTGGGGGCGCAAGTCAAGACTTGAAAGACTTCCAGGCAGTCAACACGATTGGCACGACGAACGTCCTGAATGCGGCAAGGACGCTGGGTTTTCGTCGGGTGGTCGCGCTAAGCACAGCCACGTTTCTCAACCTGAGCATGGGTCTGCCGTTCGAGGAGGCGCCCGTCCTCGAGAATCCACCAGATGACCCTTACACGGTCACCAAACTCGCGGCATTTCTGGAGGCGCACAAGCGCGCCGAGGCGGGCGACGACGTGCTTACCTGTCATCCGGGGGCGATCTTCGGTCCTGGTCTGGTCGTCGAGCGTGCCTTGCACCGAACCAGCTTCAACCGCGTCTTGTTGGCCGGGATGCGAGGTCGGATCAAGCGGTATCTGGCATTCCCGGTGACGTGGGTGGCCGGCGCCGACGTCGCAACGGGAGCGATCGCTGCCCTCGACCGAGGGGTCGCGGGCGAACGTTACTTGCTCATCGGCCGGCCGGAGGAAACCCTCAGCACCGCCGCCGGCATCAATCGCGCCTGTGAGATAGCGGGACTCGACCACCGCGTGGAGGACCTCGACTATCGCTCCGATCCGGAGGCACTGACGGCCGAATTCGGTCCCACGTTGATGGCGATCGCCGAAGCCGCAGCGAGGCAAGTGCGTACGCCGAGACCACGCGACAACCTCACGAGCCGGCGGCTTAACTATCAGCCGATGTCCTTCGACGACGGGCTGCGCTTGCTCGTTCGATGGCTGCGCAAACTCGGTCGCCTCGAATGAGCCAGCGCGGTGCGCGACCCGGTCACGAACAGCCGCCGTCGGCGCCACGAACCCGAAGAGCGAGCACGGCGACTGCCGTAGCGAGCGAGTCCGCAACACGGCAATCCCGTTTGGACCGTAGGGATAAGGCCGAACGCATACTCACCGCGGCGCGGCGGCTCGTGGTCCAACAGGGCGCCCGCAGATTGTCGTTGACGGACGTGGCAACGCTTGCCGGGGTTTCGCGGCCCACCGTCTACCGCTACTTCCCGACCAAAGAAGACTTGCTCACTGCCCTGGGGAAGCTCGAATACCGGCGACTCAATTTGGCAATGCAGGAGGCCATCTCGGGCGTATCGGGCTTGGAGCGGCTCGAGGCGGCAGTCGATGTCGTCGCGGCCTTCCTTCGCGAACAACCGCCCCGCAGCCTCGTCGACCTCGATCCAGGATTCGTCAACGACGAAATGGCGCGCGTGCTGCCCACGGTGACAGAGGTGTTGGCGGCTGTCCTCACCCAAGGCGCGGATGAGGCCGACGTCACCTTTCCCGGTGCCCCGCATGACATGGCGGGTGCTATCGCGCGAATAGCGTTGAGCCACTATATCTTTCCTGATGTCGATGCTGAAGCTGCGCGCCGCCAGATCCGCGCCGGAGCGGGACTACCCGCTCGCTCGCGCTAAGGAGTTCGGCGATGGCACCACCGGCACTCGTCCTCGTACACGGCGGCGGCCACGCCGCCGACTACTGGGAGCTCACAGTCGACGAAATTCACCGGCAGGCACCGGAGCTGACGGTCGTCGCGGTCGACCTTCCGGGTCGGCGCGGCAAGCCCGGTGACCTACGTACCCTCACCATCGCCGACTTCGTGGACTCCGTGGTCGGCGACATCGAGGACGCCGGGCTGGGCGAAATCGTCCTCGTCGGTCATTCGATGGCGGGTCTGACCGTCCCGGGTGTGGTCACCAAGCTCGGATCGTCGAGAGTGCGCGAGCTGATTCTCGCGACGGCGTTCGTGCCTCCCGAGGGAAAGGCGCTCGCGGATACGCTGACTGGACTCTTCAGGTCGATCGGGCGGCACCCGGCGAAGACGAACGTGCCTGAGGCAACGCGCGCCGTGATGGCGAGGTTCGGATTCTTCAACGGAATGTCCCGCGCCCAGCGCCGATTCATGACTGGCAAGCTCTACCCAGAATCCACAAACATCCTCACCGAGAACGTGTCCCGAAGCGGCATGCCAGACGACGTTCCACGCACCTGGATCCTGACGCTGCGTGACCACGCACTGGCGGTGAAGTCACAGCGTAGAAGCATCGCTGCGATCGGCGGTGTCCAGACCGTCATCCCGATCGATACCTGTCATACGCTCATGGTCAGCGAGCCGAGGCGGCTGGCCGAGATCCTCGTCAAGCGCTGCCGGCTGTACGCGTAGCGCCACTCAACAACACGCTGAGTGTGTCGTGGAGGTCGTGAAGGATGTCAAGGTCGGCCTACGTGCGATGCGACTCGCACGGGAGGTCAACGCCACGCATCGACAGCGGTTCATCGTGCGTGTCGTGACTGCACATTCAGCAGACTCGGACGAAACCGACGCATAGATCGTCGCTGGTGACCGTTGGGTCGGGCGCACGCGATGAGTATTGGCGCCGGGCCGTATCTAAATATGTGGAGCTCGACCACATCGGACTCATCT
>NZ_JBAPPI010000670.1:0-7503 GCF_049280035.1 Mycobacterium sp.
GTGAGACGGCGGGCTTCGCGCGCAGCCGCCCCGACCGGCGGTGAGGCAGCGTCCACCACGGTCCGGGTCGACGCACCGCCCGAACCGGTCAAGCGGAGAGCCACGCCGCTCGGTCCGCCGCCACGGCGTCCCGCACATCGCCGGCTGGTGGGATGGATCGCGCTGGCGGCCGGATTGGTCGGGATCGCTGTGTTGGCCGGCAGCCTGGGGTTCGCGATTAACCAGCAGCGCCAGGCAGACGCGAAGCAGGCGCGCGACCAGCGCTTCGTCGACACGGCCAGCCAGACCGTGGTCAACATGTTCAGCTACACGCCCGACACCATCGACCAGAGTGTGTCCCGGTTCGTCGACGGCACCAGCGGGCCGTTGCGCGGCATGCTCAGCTCGAACAACAACGTCGAGAACATCAAAGCGCTATTCCGTCACACCGACGCGACATCGGAGGCGGTCATCAACGGCGCCGCGCTGGAGGGCATCGACAACGTCACCGACAATGCCTCGGTACTGGTGTCGGTGCGGGTGACCGTGACCGACATGAACGGTGTCAACAAACCGTCCGAGCCCTACCGGATGCGCGTCATCGTGCACGAGGACGACAACGGGCGAATGACCGGCTATGACCTGAAGTATCCGGACGGGGGCAATTGATGCGGTGGTTGATCGCCGCCACCGTCAGCTTGCTGACCACCGCCTTCGTCGGGTCAGCCGCGGCCGGCGGCTGGTTCTATTGGGAACGGGTGGAAACCCGCGGTGAGCAATCGGCGCGGGCGGTGCTCCCGCCGTTGGCCGCCAAGGAAATCCCGCAGGTATTCGCCTATGACTACCAGACCGTCGAGCGCAGCCTCGATGCCGCATATCCGCTACTCACACCGAGCTATCGCCATGAGTTCCAGAAGAGTGCCACCCAGCAGATCATCCCAGAGGCTAAGAAGCGCGAGGTGGTCGTACAGGCGAACGTCGTCGGCGTGGGAGTCATGGCAGCCCAACGCAATTCGGCGTCGGTGATGGTCTACATGAACCGCACGGTGACCGACAAGTCGCGGGAGCCGCTCTACGACGGCAGCCGGTTGCGGGTCGACTACCAGCGGGTCGGCGGCAAGTGGCTGATCAACTACATCACGCCGATCTAGTCGTTAGCGGCACTGGCCAATCTCGTTGCAGTCCAACGGGTAACGCTCAACCGGATTGGGCAGCGGTCCCTGGAACGCCAGCGTGAACGGTGTCTTCGTCATGCCAGGCTGCAGGCCGCAGACGTCGCCATGAATGCTGGTGTGCGTGCCGGTCAGTGACACGTCGTCGAACGCGTAAGTGTCCATCGACGGCGCGGTGGTGCCATCCGGACACACCACACCGTTGGACTTGCCAATCTGGAAAGTCCACAGATCGCTCGTCAACCGGGCCCGGCCGTTGTAGTTGACTAGCTTCTCCTGACGGCTGATCACCCGGGCGGTCGTGCTGTTGACGTTCAGCGCGCAGAGGTCCGCGGCAATGACCGGGTCGGTGAAGTCGGGGATGGCTCGCTGGCGGGATGGGGCATCGCACAGCGCCACGATCTTCCACGTCGCGGCGGGCGCCCCTGCTTCGCTGAAGCTGTATAAGCCGTCCGGTGGTGGTCCGAGCGCTTGGGCCGGGCTCGCTGTTCCGAGAGCCAAGAGGCCCATGACAGCGGCGGCGGTCAGGCCGCGGGAGGCACTAGTCATCTTCGCGGTCCCTTCCGGCTAGGTGTAGAAGAGTATTGCAGCGCAACGGCAACCGCACCATCGATTCAGCCCTTATGCGGATGCGCCTCGCCTAGCGCCTCGAGGAACGACCGAGCCCAACGATCGACGTCGTGGACGAGTACCTGGCGTCGCAATGCCCGCATCCGGCGACGTCCCTCCTCGACCGGCTGATTGAGCGCTGCCTCGATCGCGTCTTTGACGCCTTCGGTGTCGTGCGGATTCACCAGGTAGGCCTGCCGGAGTTCGGCTGCCGCACCGGTGAATTCGCTGAGCACCAGTGCACCGCCGAGATCGCTGCGGCACGCGACGTACTCCTTGGCCACCAGGTTCATCCCGTCCCGCAGCGGGGTGACCAGCATGACGTCGCTGGCGACAAAGAACGCGACTAGTTCATTACGGGGAACCGGGCGATGCAGGTAATGCACCACCGGATGGCCGACCTCGCCGTATTCGCCGTTGATGTGGCCGACCTGGCGTTCGATATCGTTGCGCAGCACCTGGTAGCTCTCCACCCGCTCACGGCTGGGCGTAGCGAGCTGGACCAGCACGGTGTCGTCGCCCTTGACGCGGCCCTCCGCGAGCAGCTCGGCGAACGCCTTGAGCCGCACATCGATGCCTTTGGTGTAGTCGAGCCGGTCGACGCCAAGCAGGACCTTGCGGGGGTTGCCGATCTCGGCACGGATTTCTTCGGCCCGCTTGCGGATGTTGCGGTCATGGCCCATTTGGTCGAGCTCGCTGGAGTAGATGGAGATGGGGAAGGCGCCCACCCGCACAGTGCGCCCGTTGAGATCCACCTCACCGAGTCGCGACCGCACACCGACCGAACCGCGGGAGGTGCTCGCGCCTATCAGGCGCCGCGACAGAATCAGGAAGTTCTGGGCACCGCCGGCCAGCTGGAAGCCCACCAAGTCTGCGCCGAGCAATCCTTCCACGATCTCGGTGCGCCAGGGCAGCTGCATGAACAGCTCGACCGGCGGAAACGGGATGTGCAAAAAGAAGCCGATGGTCAAATCAGGCCGCAGTTCGCGCAGCATCGCAGGCACCAGCTGCAACTGGTAGTCCTGCACCCAGACCGTCGCCCCCTTTGCAGCGGCGCGTGAGGCCGCCTCGGCGAACCTGCGGTTGACGTCAACGTAGCGATCCCACCATTCCCGGTGGTACATCGGTTTGACGATGACGTCGTGATACAGCGGCCACAGCGTGGCGTTGGAGAATCCCTCGTAGTATTCGGCGACGTCGTCGGCGGACAGGCGTACCGGGTGAAGCCGCAGCTCCTCGGCCTCGATGGGCTCCTCGTCGGCATCGACAATCCCCGGCCACCCGACCCAGGCCCCTTGGCGACGCCGAAGCAGCGGCTCTAAGGCCGTAACCAACCCGCCGGGGCTGCGCTTCCAGGTGGTACTGCCGTCGGGCAGCCGCTCCATGTCGATCGGCAGCCGGTTGGCGACCACCACGAAGTCGGACTCCCCGGCGGCAGATTCCTTCGAGCCCTTGCCTCCCGCGGGGGGCATTTACACCTCGATTTTTGCCGGCCCAATACCGAGCATCGACAAGAAGACGCGGCATTCGTCGGCGTCGTCCGCGTAGGCCGCTACTACGCGCCTGGCCTGGCTTGCGGTGGTGTCGGTCAGCGGTTCCACATCTTCGATTTCGTGAGGATCAGGTTTAGCGGGCATGACATAACTGTAGGCGACGTGCGTAATCAGCCGCAGCCCGCCGACGGATGCGTTACGGGCTGGCCGTAATGTGTAAGGCCTCACCCCGCGACGATACGGCCCGAGGTGGGGTTCCCCGCTTGCGGGGGAGAGCGGGGCATACAGGCACAGCGAGGCAAGTGAGGTGGCTAATGGCAGTCCCCAACGAGGTGGGCACCAGCGCGGTTGACGCGAAGCCCGAGGAGCTGGTGGCCTACGAAACGCTCGACGACGGCCGCATCGCCCGGATCTGGCTCAACCGGCCGGACGCGCACAACGCGCAGAGCCGCGGCTTGCTGGTTCAACTCGATGAGGCGTTCCTGCGGGCCGAGGCCGACGACGACGTTCGGGTGGTGATCTTGGCTGCGCGCGGTAGGAATTTCTCCGCCGGTCACGACCTGGGTTCGGAGTTGGCATTGGCCGAGCGGGCACCCGGACCGGACCAGCTGCCGAGCTTCCGGATAAACGGCGCCAAACGCGATGCCGTCGCGGAGAAAACCTACCTTCAGGAATGGCATTACTTCTTCCAAAACACCTGCCGTTGGCGCGATTTGCGGAAGATCACCATCGCCCAGGTACAGGGCAACGCGATCTCCGCGGGCTTGATGCTGATCTGGGCGTGCGACCTGATCGTCGCCGCCGACAATGCGAAGTTCAGCGACGTGGTCGGTGTCCGGATGGGCATGCCTGGCGTCGAATACTACGCTCATCCTTGGGAATTCGGCCCGCGCAAAGCCAAAGAGCTGCTGCTGACCGGTGATTCGCTGGACGCCGACGAGGCTTACCGGCTCGGCATGGTATCCAAGGTCTTTCCGCTTGACGAACTCGAGGCCAAGACTCTGGAGTTCGCGCGGCGCATTGCCGAGCGGCCGACGATGGCAGGGCTGCTGATCAAGGATTCGGTCAACGCGGCGTCGGACGCGATGGGTTTCACCGAGGCGTTGCGCCACGCCTTCCATATTCACGAGCTGGGCCATGCCCACTGGGCGGCGCACAACGAGAACAGGTACCCGGTCGGACTGCCGCCCGATGTCGAGGACTGGCGCACGGCAAAGCCCACGAAAGTGGCCCGCCGCGATACTCCGTAGCGGGGCCTCAGCTCGAGCGCCACGCTAGCGTGACGCTCGACGGCCAGGGCCACGCTAGCGTGACGCTCGACAAAAAGTGATAGGGGCTGGCGTGCAGCTTTCGTTCGAAGACCGGACTTACCTGGTTACTGGTGGTGGCAGTGGAATCGGCAAGGGGGTGGCCGCCGGGCTGGTAGCCGCCGGGGCCGCGGTGATGATCATCGGTCGCAACGCCGATCGGCTGCTGGCCGCCGTCGAGGAGATCGAGGCGGGCAAGTCGGGCGGTGGCGCGATCAGATATGAGCCGGCCGATGTCACCAACGAAGAGGAGGTCGCGCGAGCCGTCGATGCCGTGACGGCGTGGCATGGCCGGCTGCACGGCGTGGTGCATTGTGCGGGCGGATCGCAGACCATCGGGCCGATCACCCAGATCGACTCGGAGGCCTGGCGGCGCACGGTCGATCTCAACATCAACGGCACCATGTACGTGCTCAAACATGCCGCCCGCGAACTGGTGCGCGGGGGAGGCGGGTCGTTCGTCGGCATTTCGTCGATCGCAGCCAGCAACACCCACCGCTGGTTCGGCGCCTACGGGGTCACCAAGTCGGGCATCGACCACCTGATGCAGTTGGCCGCCGACGAACTCGGCCCGTCCTGGGTCCGGGTCAACGGTATCCGTCCCGGCCTGATTCGGACCGACCTGGTCACTGCGATCACCGACTCGCCGCAACTGTCCGAGGACTACCGGATCTGCACACCGCTGCCGCGGGTCGGTGAGGTCGAAGACATCGCTAACACGGCGATGTTTTTGCTCAGCGACGCGGCGAGTTGGATCACCGGCCAAATCATCAACGTCGACGGCGGGCACCTGCTGCGACGCGGCCCGGACTTCACCGCGATGCTGGAACCCGTGTTCGGCGCCGACGGGCTAAGAGGAGTGGTCTGACGCCCACGCCAAACCTGTCCACTGACCGGGACGGCGCCCCGCCGCGGGGCTATCGCCGGTTCATCATCGAGGCGTTGGAATTTTGTCGCCGGCGCAAGACAGGAAGACAGCATGGCCCGACGGGTAATCGACAATATCAGGGAGATCGCCGACCAGCTGCGCGGTCAGGCCCCCGAGGCCGAGCGCATCGGCCGACTGCCTGACGACACCGCGAAGTTACTCAAGGCGGCCGGGCCGATCAAGCTGCTGCAGCCCAAGCAGTACGGTGGGTTCGAAGCTCACCCAAGGGAATTCGCCGAGACGGTGATGGCCGTGGCGTCCCTGGACGGCGCGGCGGGATGGATCTGCGGGGTAGTGGGCGTGCACCCTTGGCAGCTGGCATTCGCCAACGCAGGAGTACGCGAAGAGGTCTGGGGCACCGACGACAACACCTGGATGGCTTCACCGTATGCGCCTACCGGCATCGCCGTCCCGACCGACGGCGGCTACGTCTTCAACGGCCGCTGGCAATTCAGCTCCGGCACCGACCACTGCGACTGGATTTTCCTCGGCGCCATGCTGGCCAATCCCGACGGGAGCATCGCCGACCCGCCGAGCATGCTGCACATGATCCTGCCCCGCAGCGACTACCAGATTGTCGAAGACTCCTGGAATGTGGTGGGGCTGAAGGGAACCGGCTCTAAAGACATCATCGTCCGCGACGCATTTGTGCCGTCCTACCGGGTCATGAACGGCGACCAGGTCATCGACGGCACCGCGCAGAAGGAAGCCGGTGTCAGTGAAGCGCTTTACAAGATGCCGTGGTCGAATATGTTCCCGCTTGGCATCACCGCCGCGGTGATCGGCATCTCCGAAGGAGCGCTGGCCGCCCACCTTGACTACCAGCGTGGCCGGGTAGGCGCGCAGGGCACCGCGATCAAGGATGATCCGTATGTGTTGTTCGCGATCGCCGAAGCGGCCTCCGACATCAACGCCGCGCGCCAGGAGTTGCTGGCGAATGTCGACAAGATGTGGGACATCGTGGAATCCGGCAGGGACGTGTCATTCGAGGAGCGCGCCATTGGCCGGCGCACCCAGATCCGAGCCGCATGGCGGGCGGTGATGGCCGTCGACCAGATCTTCGCGCGCTCGGGCGGCAACGCGCTGCGGATGGACAAACCGTTGCAGCGCTTCTGGCGTGACGCACACGCCGGGCTCAACCATGCGATCCATGTGCCGAGCACCGTCTACCACGCCGCCGCGTTGAGTTCGATGGGACTCGAGCCCGCCGACCCGTTGCGGGCGATGATCTGAACCGACATGACCGATATCAAAAGCCTGGGCTACATCACGATCCAGACCAGCGACATCGACCGCTGGCGCACCTTCGCGTTCGACGTGCTTGGCTTCGCGCAGGGCAGCGGACCCGACTCGCCCGAACAAAAAGACACGCTCTACTTGCGGATGGACGAGCGTTTCGCACGCATCATCGTCGTCCCCGGCGATACCGACCAAGTCGCGCATATCGGCTGGGAGGTACGCGACGGGGCTGCGCTGCAACGGGTTCGGGAGTCGCTGGAGCGCGGCGGTGTCGCCGTCAAACCGCTGTCGGTCGAGGAGGCCGACGCGCGGCGGGTCGAGGAGGTCATCTCGTTCACCGATCCAACCGGCACCACGACCGAGGTGTTCTTCGGTCCGGCACTTGACCACAGCCCGGTGGTGACGCCCTTCGGCGCGACGTTCGTGACCGGTACGCAAGGCCTGGGCCATGTGGTGTTGCCGACGATGGACCCGGCCGGCACCTTCGCGTTCTATTCCGAGGTGCTGGGTTTCAAGCCGCGTGGCGCAATGCGACTGCCCGCACCACCTGAGTTCGGCCCGCTGCGGATCCGGTTCTTCGGTGTCAACGAACGCCACCACAGCCTGGCGTTGTGTCCTGCGCCGCACGGCGGGGCGCCGGGCCTGGTGCACATCATGGTCGAGGTCGACTCCCTGGACGCCGTCGGCCGAGCACTGGATCGCGTTGCGCAGAAGGGTTTTCCGTTATCCTCGACGCTCGGTCGGCACACCAACGACAAGATGATCTCGTTCTACGT
>NZ_JBAPPI010000671.1:0-2078 GCF_049280035.1 Mycobacterium sp.
CAGCCCGTCCTCGAAGGTGGCCGCGCCACTGGGGCCACCGTCGAACGCGGGCAGCCAATCCTGCAGCATCAGCGCCATCGCCCTGCTGGCGTGACCTGCCAGACCCCCGGGCAACCGCTCGGGGTGCGCGGGCTCGCGATCATCCACGATCAGCGGGCTCAGCCCGTCGTCCGCGGCCGCGCCGACACGATATGCCGTGGAACGCAGGTCGCCGTCGCCGATGACGGTGCCATCGGAGCCAAAGAGTTCCAGGCGGTAGTGGTCGGCGTGCGCGCCCATCACCGAGATGCTCAGCACGGCAGTCAGCCCGGACTCCATCCGCATCAGCAGCGCCGCGGTGTCATCGGCGGTGATGTGCAAGGTCTCGCCGTCGGGCAACTCGCGGACGGGTTCGCTGGTACGCACCTCGGCGCACACCGACACCGGCCGACCCAGCAGGCTGCACAGGAAGTCGAGATCGTGCACCAGCATCCCGGCCAGGTAACCCCCGCCCTGATCGCGGTCGTACATCCAGCGGGCCTGGGGCGACCGACTCGGATGCCAGTACGATGCGCTGCGGCTGACCCGGGCGAGGTACTGGTGGCCCAGGAAACCTGAGCGCACCTTGTCCGCGACTGCCAACCAGTCCGGGTTCCAGCGGTTCTCGAAGCAACACGCGGTGGGCAATTTGGAATCGGCCGCGGCACGCACCATATGGCGGGCGGCATCGAGGTCACCCGCCAGCGGCTTCTCGCACAGCACGGGCTTACCCGCGGCCAGTGCGGCGATTGTCATCTCGTGGTGCAGCACAGTGGGAGTTGCGACCGAGATGACATCGAGGTCGTTGCGGGTGACGAACGACTCCCAATCGGTGGAGGTCTGTTCGATGCCCAGCTTGCCGGCCACGCGTTTCAGCCGGTCGGGTGTGCGCGCGCAGAGCGCGACGGGCTCGAAGCCCTTGGCCGCCCGGAAACCGGGCACCTGCACGTGCGCACCCCATCCGACGCCGATGATGCCGACTCGTAACGTCATGTGCTCTACTCCGTCCGTCCAGTGGTAGTGACACCAATGTTAGATAACTCGTGCGTTCAGCGAAGAAACATTGGGCCATTGACCGATCTGATCCAGTACCCCGGCGTTGCCTATAAGTGACATGAGTGCCAGAATCGGATGCTGTGAGCGCGATCGACACCGACGAGCAGCAGTTCGCACCGCTGATCGACCTGCAGTGGTGGCAGGAGCGTTCAGCTGACCGGCCCGAGCTCTACCGGCGCCTTCGCGAAGCGGGCGGCCCAGTATTCGTCCGCACCAACCGGACCGACTCGCAGCGGGTCCGCGGCTTCTGGGCGGTCGGCGCCCACCGCGACGTCGTCGACATCAGCCGCCGCCCCGCTGAGTTCAGTTCCGGGCAAGGCACGCAGATCTTCGATCAAACCCCCGAGATGCGCGAATACCGCGGCTCCATCATCGACATGGACGATCCCGAGCACATGCGGCTGCGCAAGATCGTCTCGCGCGGCTTCACCCCCCGCATATTGTCCGAGCTGCGTGGCCTAGCGGAAGAGACCACTGCCGAGATCCTCGAGGAGATGCCGCGTTCGGGTGAGTGCGACTTCGTCTCTTCCTTTGCCACGCTGCTGCCGCTGCGCATCATCGACAACATGCTTGGCGTTCCCCGCGAACACGAACAGTTCATCCTGCGCGCGACCAACATCGTGCTCGGCGCGTCGGACCCGGAGTACGTACCCGACCAGACCGTCGCGGGCATCGGGGCCGCCGTCACCGAAATCAGCGAGCAGCTCATCGACCTACTCAAGCGAATCGCCGAGGACCGCATCGCCCATCCCCGTGACGACGTCATCAGCAAACTGGTCACCTCCGACGAGGAAAACCTCACACCGCAGGAACTGGCCAAGTTCTTCATCCTGCTGATCGGCGCGGGCAACGAGACCACCCGCAATGCGCTGACCCACGGACTGCGGATTCTCAGCGCGCACCCTGACCAGCGCGACCGCCTGCTGGCGAACTACGACGACATGGCGCCCGCCGCGGTCGAGGAAATCCTGCGGTACGCCAGCCCGGTGATCCACTTTCGCCGC
>NZ_JBAPPI010000672.1:0-3772 GCF_049280035.1 Mycobacterium sp.
AAGTAGACCTCCGCCAGCGAAAACACCGGTCGCGAATCTGTGGGGTTGCGTTGCACATCGGGCAGTAGCAGATCGATGAAACGCTGGTGAGGATCCACATCGCGGGGGACATCGGTGGGTTTCACAACGTTATCCGCGGCCGCCTGCACCTGGGCCTCCGTCACCTCGAGGCCCAGGTCCTCGGCGAGACGGCGGATCACAACCGATGGCGTCGCGCACAACTCCTCAAAGTCGACCCGGATCTTCTTCGCGCCAGCTAAGGCGAGGTCGCGCGCGGCAATGAGACGTGCGGTCGACTCAGCCCGCTCTTGCTCATCTGGTAACCACCCGAGCCGATTCAGCGATGACACCACCTTCGCAAATGGTCGGTCCACCACAACCGGCACAATCGGGCCCCAGGTGTCACGGATGAAATCAACCGCAAGACAAAGACACGGGTCCTTTGCTCCGGGCGGGCGTCCTGCCAGGCGGGCAGCGCGGCGATGATGGTCGGCCCAACTTCGCAGTTTCGCCTCGAACACACCGGCATCCAACTGGAGCAGATCGCCCGGCTCGCTAAAGGCCCTGCTGCACAGTTGGCGTAGCCCCGAATCCTCCCAGGATTCCGTCAGTTCGCGGTAGGCCAAGCTGAATTCGGTGCCCATGTATACGCCCAGATGGTGCAGCACGCCGGCGACCGCCGACGTACCTCCGCACCGTGGGCCCAGCACGACGATGATCGGCTCAGCGGACGCCATAACTCCCGGTTCCCTAGCCGCTGAGATCAATTCCAGATCCGTCGCTTGGCGTTAGCCAGTCCAGGTCAAAACGGCGGTCAAATATATATGTTCCAGCATGGCTTAAGTGCGCCCAGGGCGCTGCGTAAATCTTGAAACCGTGGGTGCGTGCCAGCTGACAGAAATGATAATCTTCTGTTATCAGCCTGCCTGACTCAGGCTCGGTGGTCGTGGCGTAAAACTCCTTGATCAAACTTTGGTCTGGCGCATATTCCGGGACAACCTCGGATAGCGTGTCGAACACACCACGCTTGATAAGCATAAATCCGGTACCTCCGGCCGCAACCTCTAATAAGCCATCAGGGTCGCGGTCATAATTTCCAGCGGAGCCATCGAGAAGTTTAATGGCGAACGAGCCTGCGTGGTTGCTCAACTTTTCCGGCGGGACGCCTGCCGAGACCGCCCGCGCCACACCCGCCCAATCCACCTCTTTCTTGGGATATATCCCACACACGATGTCTCTATCAGCCATCAGCATGCTTACTATATCCAAGGCGTTAAACCCGATATCCGCATCAATCCACATCAAATGGGTGGCCTGGGATTCGAGAAATTGATTGGCTAAGACATTCCTGGCGTTGGGCACGAGGCTTTCACTCGACGTGACGGCGTATACGGAATCAACCCTGTTTCTGAGGAATATGGCGGATAATTGCACCATTGACACGGTGTAGATACCCGAAGCCATTCCACCATACATGGGCGTAGCTATGAATACGGTTGGCGTGGACACTTCGCCATGATTTTGTCCAGCGTCAGCACCAGGTCCCGAAAGTCGATCAACCATCGCGCAACTATATGCGTCGGCGGGCATGCCCGCTCACGGCAGCGGAGTGATCCGGTTGGAAAGAAATGGCATGGAAGCACAGCAGCTGGCACGACGTGGCATGGATGCAACTCGATCTGCTTGACACTGGCGGCCCGGATAGACCGCCTGGGCCGATTCGCTGATCCGCGGCTGGCGCCGTAAGGGCCGTTAAGAAACCGTCAATGCGCTATGCGACGCAGCACTGGTTTTGCCAAGGTGGAGCCGTGGACTCGTCGTCCGCCTGCAGTACACCGTGATCCCTTCACCTTGATCCCTGAGAACACCCTGAGACCGCGCTCCCACCTTCCGCCGTGCCCCCAGTGGGACTCGAACCCACACTGGGCGGATTTTAAGTCCGCTGCCTCTGCCGATTGGGCTATGGGGGCCAGCGACGAATGTAACGCGTGGCTGCTGAAACCCTCACCGGGCGTCCGAAACGGCCGGTCGATACCAGCTGTGTGTTAAAAGTTACGCCCGAACGTTAAGAAGCCATTAACGCGGTATGCGGTGGCGCTCAGGTTACGTCAAGGTAGAGCCGTGGACCCGACGCCGGATTCCAGCACGTACCGACACTGACCACAGTGGCCGACCCCGTTGGGGCCGGCCGCTTTCCACCAGGAGAGACACATGGCATACGTGAGTACAGCGCCCGCTGCGATCGCCGCGGCCGCGAGCCAGCTAGAAGGGATCGGCAACTCATTTGCCGCCGAGAGCTCGGCCGCTGCCGCCCCGACGACGGCCCTCGCCCCCGCGGCGGCCGACGAGGTGTCGGCCCTGCAGGCCGGCGTGTTCTCGACCTACGGCCAGCTCTACCAAACGGTCAGCGCCGAGGCCCAGGCCATTCACCAGCAGTTCGTGAACCTCCTCCAGAGCTCGTCCAGCTCCTACCAAGACACGGAGGCGGCCAACCAGGCCGGGGCCGCCACCTCCGGGCTGTCCAACGCCGCGTCGAGCGCGGCGTCGTCGACTGCGCAATCGACCACGCCGATCACCGACTTCATCAACAGCCTGACGTCCTTCCTTGGCAACGGATTTGGCATCCTGCCCGGCGGCTTGAACAGCAACCTCATCCAGGTGCCGTTGGACGAGGTCGGCAACTTCACCTCCGGCTACTCCGACTTGATCGGCATGGGCGGCGGCGGTCTGCTGAATGCGCTCGCCGCTCCCTCGACCGCTTCCGCCGACCTCGGGGGCTTGGGATCGGGCCTGGTCGGCGATGTCGGTCCGGCAGGCGCCGTCGGCGGAGCCGGCGGAATTGGCGCTGCGCCGGTGTTGGCCGCGGCCGGCTCCGGATCGTCAATCGGCCCGCTGTCGGTGCCGCCCAGCTGGGCCGCCGGAGCCGGGGTGCCGACGGCCAGCACGCCGGTCACGTTGGCGTCGCAGAGCTGGACCACCGCCGCACCGACCACCGGTGGGATGGGACCCGGCATCGCCGGAATGCCTGCGGTCGCCAATGGCGGTCGCGGCGGCTCGAGCTTCGGAGCGCCACGCTACGGCGTCAAACCCAAGGTCATGCCGCCGATCCCCAAGCCGACGATCTAGGAATCCACGCGGCCAACGTTGGCCGGTTAAACCTCAACCTCAATCCGATCAATACAAAGACGGGATTTAGACATGGTTTTCGATTTCGCAGCCCGACCCCCGGAGATCAACTCCGCACTCATGTACTCCGGCGCCGGAGCGGGACCGCTGATGGCCGCTTCCTCCGCGTTCAACAATCTGAGCTCGGAATTGAGCTCGAACGCATCGTCCTACGAGTCGGTGATCAACCAACTGACCGGGTCGGAGTGGCAGGGACCGTCGTCACAGGCGATGGCCGCCGCGGCTCAGCCCTACATTGCCTGGCTGGACACCACCGCGGCGCAGCTGCAGGAAGCAGCAACCCAGGCCACCGCATCGGCGGCGGCGTACGAGATGGCCTTTTCTGCCACGATCCCGCCGATGGTTGTCGCCGCCAACCGGGCGCAGCTGGCGATACTCGTCGCGACCAACATCCTGGGTCAAAACACCCCGGCGATCGCGGCCAACGAAGCCATGTATGGCGAGTTTTGGGCGCAGGACGCTGCCGCGATGTTCGGCTACGCCGGCGCCTCGGCAGCAGCGGCGACGCTGTCGCCGTTGACCCCGCCGGCCCAGAACACCAACCCGGCCGGGCAGGGGCAACAAGCCGCCGCGGTCAGTAACGCCG
>NZ_JBAPPI010000673.1:0-2806 GCF_049280035.1 Mycobacterium sp.
GGCTGACACCGTTGCCAGGTCGGCGGTCATACCTTCCGTACTTTGCACGGGCAACCGCGCCGAGTTTGATTTCGACAACGGCATCAACTTTTTCGGCATGCTTACGCCGAGAATCACGGAGTTACAGGGTGAGTACACCGAATACTGGGGCCAGAATACGAGCGTTGGTGTTGCGCGGGCCAACGTCCTGAATACCCTGGTCGGGGCGATAGGAAGCACACCACCGCCTATCACCCCGGCAGGGGCATCATCCGCGATCGCCAACGCCCCGGCCGATGTAGCGCAGGCGGCGGCAGACACCGCGACGCAAGCTCCGTCAACGGTCGGCGATGTGGCGGGTGAAACAGCTTCGCCGGCCGCCGGCATGGGGGATCAGCTCAGCAGCTTCATGGGACCGGCGCAGGGCCTGTTGTCGGGTGTGACCCAACCGTTCCAGCAAGTCGCCAGTCTTCCAGAGCAAGGCGCCCAGGGCCTATCGAGCTCGATACAGCCACTGATGGGCGCATTGACGTCAGCGTCGCCGCAGAACGCGTTGGCCGCTGAAGCCGGCACCGCGGAGGCCGTGAGTGCATCGTTCGGGGCCGGCGGCGGCGGTGCGGCCGGAGGTCTAGGCGCGGGCGGCGGTGCGGGTGGCATCGGCTCGAGCGCTACAGGCTTGACCAGCTTCACCCGGCCCACCAGTACCTTCGAACCCGAGATGGTCGGAGGACGGGCAACCGGGCTCAAGCCAGGCGGCGTGCTGAACGCCGCCGAGCTGCGCGGACCAGCCACTTCAGGTGGAATGGGCGGTGGGCCGATGCCGATGTCGCCCGCGACCGCTGGGATGTTGGGCCGGGAAGGCGCCGGCTCGGACAAGGATCGGGTGACGCACGCGCGCATCGTCGTCGACCGCGAATCACAGATGGAACCGCAGGATGCCTAGCCAGGTCCACAGCCCGCAAAAAGGTGAAGTGACAGCCCCTGCGCAGCGCTTAGACTCTGGTCCATACCCGGATCAGGGCGCCAACGTCAAAATGAAAATGAAGGAGAAGTAGATGGACCCGTCGACACAAGTTCCGGTGGAGGAACTGCAACGAGTTCAGTCGAAGATCCAGTCGATGATGGATGACACGCACGCGGTTGTCATGCAGGCACAACACGCAAATGATGGGCTTATGACCCCGTCGATATTCAGCGGCGGCACCGCGCTCGCGTCGGCGGCCAAAGCGGCTGAGATCACCCAAGCCGGGCAACAACTGATAAACAGCCTCACCTCCCTGGGGGACAACCTTGGGATCGCGGCGTCGGCCTGGCACCAGCAGGCAGAAGACGGGGCGCAGCTGATGAACAGTGTCGGCCTCGACGGAGTCCAATCTGTCTAACCGGCCAGAGCTCGACTAACCGGCTCGTTCAACAAGGGAGAAACAAGCAAATGAGCGAAATCACCTACCACTACGGTCACCTTGCCGATTACCACACCACGCTGGGCAATACGGCAGCATCGCTGACACAACTCCACGACGACCTGAGAAACCTCGCTTCGGTGCTATCCGAGGGGCATCTCGGGAGGCACTCGGACGCCTGGCAAACGGGGCTGGCGCAGGTCAACTTGTCCCTGGCGCACTTCAGCGACGTCGTCACGCACTTCGGCAACACTCATGGGGCAGTGACCGAAAACGCCATGAATACCGACATTCATCTGGCCAGCGGGATTCACGGCGCCTAAACGTCGGTAACCCAAGCTGGGGCGCACGCGGGCGCGCGTGCGCCCCCAGTGGTTTAGTGGGAAGACGACATGTTAACCACGACGGTAGACGGCCTTTGGGCGTTGCAGGTGCTTACCGGTATCGAGACATTGGCCCCGGAGTTGGGCTTCCGGCCCATCTTGCCGAGCGTCGAGACGCCGCTGCTCGCGCTGGCACATCCAATCGCCGCCGAGTTGCGAGCGGCGGGCGTCATTGACGAGTCGGGGGCCGTTGACCCCACTGTTGTGGAATGGCTCACCGTGCTCGCCCGCCGCGATGTCGGGTTGGTGATCCATGTGCGGACACCGGATACGACGGATAACCCGGCTGTGGCGATTCTCGCGCGGTTCGCCCAATGGTGGGTAATCCTGGAACGCGCGGAAGAACTGGTCCGCATCAGTGGCGCCGGAACCTCCACCGCGGAGGGCACAGCCAGCGCCGTCATCGCTCATGAGATTGAGCGATTGTGTGGATCGAACTCTCCCGCACCGCTGCGACCCGTGACGCTTGACGCCGACGCACTGCTGTCGACCGCGACCAGTGAAGAGACGCTGCGTTCCTTCCTGTCGAGCCGACGCCTGGACGGCGATCAACTGCAGATGCTCATGATGGCGACCGATCCGCGGCGGTCGGCACAAGCCTCGATCGTGGCGCTGCAGTCCGGTGTGGAGACGGGCCGGCCAACAAGGACGCAGATCGAGCAGAGCGTGGTGACCATAATCGACACCCCCGAAGGGAGACTCGTTGCCGAGCACGTCCCATCGTCGGGCAAGAAATGGATGGTCGTCGCCCCCGGGACCGCGAGCAACATCGCTACCGCGGTGAGCCGGATGATGCGCCGCCTCCCCGCCAATGAGGAATGGTTTTCCTACCGAAAGGTTGTGTAAGTGAGGGGTACGGCGCGCATGTTAGCATCGGCATCGTGACAAATCCGTGGAACGCGCCAGCGAATTCAACGGAGCAAGGTAGGCAATCGCCGAGGCAACCTGCCGCTTCGCGCCCGCAGCACCCGGACTCGGTTTCGGGAACATTGCGCATCTCCGATATGGTCGCACCGCGCAAAATTCCGCCCGGATCAGGCT